>JALYPE010000093.1 GCA_030856525.1 Pseudomonadota bacterium
CAGTGACCACGCACCTGGTCACCGACCTCGACACCCTGGACAAATTCGTCGGCGAAACCCTCAGCCGTTTCCTCGTGGCCATGCTGACCCTGATCGGCACCTCGGGCATTCTGATGTGGATGCACTGGAAGCTCGCGCTGCTGATTCTGCTGTTCAACCCGTTGGTGATCTACGCCACGGTGCAGTTGGGCAAACGGGTCAAGCACCTGAAGAAGCTAGAGAACGACAGCACCTCGCGCTTCACTCAAGCCTTGACCGAAACCCTCGACTCGATCCAGGAAGTGCGCGCCGGCAACCGCCAGGGTTTTTTTCTCGGGCGCCTCGGGCACCGTGCTCGGGAAGTGCGCGATTACGCGGTGAATTCTCAGTGGAAAACCGATGCGTCGAACCGGGCCAGCGGTTTGTTGTTCCAGTTCGGCATCGACATTTTTCGCGCCGCCGCCATGCTCACGGTGCTGTTTTCCGACCTGTCGATCGGTCAGATGCTCGCGGTGTTCAGCTACCTGTGGTTCATGATCGGGCCGGTCGAACAGCTGCTCAATCTGCAATATGCCTATTACGCCGCCGGTGGCGCACTGTCGCGGATCAACGAGCTGCTGGCCCGCGCCGATGAGCCGGAGTACCCCGGTGGCGTCGATCCGTTCAAGGGTCGCGAAACCGTGGGCATTGAAGTGCAGGGCCTGAGCTTCGGCTATGGCGACGAGTTGGTGCTGAACCAGATGAACCTGTCGATTGCCCCCGGTGAAAAGGTCGCCGTGGTCGGTGCCAGCGGTGGCGGCAAGAGCACGCTGGTGCAATTGCTGCTGGGCCTGTACACGCCGCTCGCCGGAACGATTCGCTTCGGCGGATCCACCCAGCAGGAGATCGGCTTGCCCACCGTTCGCGAAAACGTCGCCGTGGTCCTGCAACATCCGGCGCTGTTCAACGACACCATTCGCGCCAACCTGACCATGGGCCGCGAGCGCAGCGACGATGCCTGCTGGCAAGCGCTGGAAATCGCTCAGTTGCACGCCACGGTGCGGGAACTGCCCAATGGCCTGGACAGCATCGTCGGCCGCTCCGGGGTGCGCTTGTCCGGCGGGCAGCGCCAGCGCTTGGCGATCGCGCGCATGGTGCTGGCCGAACCGAAAGTCGTCATTCTCGACGAGGCGACCTCGGCGCTGGATGCCGCCACCGAATACAACTTGCACCAGGCCTTGGCGCGGTTCCTCAGCAACCGCACGACTCTGATCATTGCGCACCGCTTGTCTGCGGTTAAGCAGGCCGACCGCGTGCTGGTGTTTGACGGCGGACAAATCGCCGAGGATGGCGACCATCAGCAACTGATTGCCGATGGCGGCTTGTACGCCAAACTCTATGGGCATCTGCAGCAGCATTGAGCCGCACTTAAGGGCGGGTGAATAGAGGAACTGTTTGCCAGTGTGTGGGTCAGCACTTCTCTGAAAACAGTTATTTACATGCGTTTGTTCACAGCTCGAGGCTTCTCGCTTGCCGGGATCGAGAACGCCCCCTAGTCTAGCGGTAGCGATCACGTTGGATGCTGATCTGGCAGTTAAAACAAGGGACCTCATGAAACAAACGCGGACATTCGGAACGCCCCGGTTGCTCGGTATTGTCTGGCCATTTATCGCCGTAGTGCTGTTTCAGGCCCTGCTGGGTGGTGTCAGCTTGTACGTTCTTTCCGCGGTGCGCGGTTACGTTGCTGGTGAAAGTCTTTGGTCCAAGGGCCAGAAAGACGCCATCTATTACCTGAATCTCTACGCTGACAGTCGCGACGAGAGCATCTTCAACAAATACCGTAATGCGATAGCCGTGCCGCAAGGTGGCCACGAGTTGCGCGTTGCCCTGGACCAGCAGCCGCCAGACATCGAAGCGGCGCGCCAGGCCGTTCTCAAGGGCGGCAACCACCCGGACGACGTTTCCAGCGTGATCTGGCTGTACCTTAATTTCCGGCATTTCAGTTACCTCGAAAAAGCCATAGACCTGTGGACGGTGGGCGACAGCTATCTGGTTCGGCTGGATGATGTGGCCGCAGAAATGCACCGCAGCATCGCCGCAAGCGTTGCCACCGATCGTGATATCAAACGCTGGAAGGACCAGATTTTCGTCATCAACGATGGCGTGACGCCGGCGGCCAAAGCGTTCAGCGATGCGCTGGGCGAAGGTTCGCGGATGATCCTGCGCTTGCTGCTGGTGACCAACCTGGCCACAGCGCTGGGCCTGATTGTCCTGGCCCTGATGCGCACGCATAAGCTGCTTGGGCAGCGGCATGCCTTCGCGGAGGCGTTGCAGCTGGAAAAAGACCGCGCGCAAATCACTCTGCAATCCATCGGCGATGGGGTGATCACCACGGATGTCGAAGGCGCCATTGCTTACATGAACCCGGCGGCCGAGGCGCTCACCCACTGGAAGGCCGAACAGGCTGTAGGGTTGCCCTTGGCGTCCCTGTTCAATCTGCTGGACGAAAACGCGCAGGCGGAAGGCTTCACCCTGATCGAACACATATTGAGCGGGCAATTGAGCGGCGCCAGTGAACATTCCAAATTGATTCAACGGCTGGACGGCAGCACGGTGTCGGTCACGCTGGTTGGCGCGCCGATCCGCAACGCGGGCAAGGTCAGCGGTACCGTACTGGTGTTGCACGACATGACCCAGGAGCGACAGTACATCGCCAATCTTTCCTGGCAGGCAACGCATGACGCGTTGACCGGTTTGGCCAACCGTCGCGAATTCGAATACCGCCTCGAACAGGCGCTGCACAATCTGTCACGGCAGGGCGGGCGCCATGCGCTGATGTTCCTCGACCTTGATCAATTCAAACTGGTCAATGACACCTGCGGCCATGCGGCGGGCGATGAATTGCTGCGGCATATTTGCGCGTTGCTCCAGTCGGGCCTGCGCGAAGGCGATACGCTGGCCCGACTGGGTGGCGACGAGTTCGGCATCCTTTTGGAAAACTGCGCACCGGAAGCGGCTGAGAAAATCGCCGAGAATCTGCGCCAGACCGTGCAAAACCTGCATTTTGTCTGGAAGGGCCGACCTTTCGTCACCACCGTCAGCGTCGGGCTGGTGCACGTCAACCAGCAGCCAACCACCCTCGAAACTTCGCTGCGAGCCGCCGACATGGCGTGCTACATGGCCAAGGAGAAGGGCCGCAACCGGGTGCAGGTCTACCACGCAGACGACTCGGAATTGTCTTTGCGCTTTGGCGAGATGGCCTGGGTGCAGCGATTGCACATGGCGCTGGAAGAAGATCGTTTCTGCCTGTATGCGCAGGAAATCGCGCCACTGGGGAATGTCGAACAGGGCGCTGGTCACATCGAAATCCTTCTGCGTTTGCATGACGAATCCGGGCGCATGATCCTCCCTGACAGCTTCATCCCGGCGGCAGAACGATATGGTTTGATGACCTCGCTGGATCGATGGGTCGTGCAGAACGTGTTCAAGATCATCGCCCAGTGCATTGCCGAAAAACACCAGGGCCCACTGGCAATGTGTGCGATCAATCTGTCAGGCACCACGATCGGCGACGAGGCATTTCTCGACTTCTTGCGTGAACAATTTGTAACTCATACGATACCGCCTGAAATGATTTGTTTTGAAATCACAGAAACCAGTGCGATTTCAAATCTTGGCAGTGCAATTAGATTTATCAATGAACTCAAAGGGTTAGGGTGTCATTTTTCGCTGGATGACTTTTGTGCCGGGATGTCTTCATTCGCCTACTTGAAACATTTGCCTGTAGACTTCTTGAAGATTGATGGGAGTTTCGTTAAGGATATGTTGGACGACCCTATTAACCGTGCCATGGTCGAGGTGATCAATCACATCGGTCATGTCATGGGTAAGCGTACGATTGCGGAGTTTGTCGAGACACCCCAGATTGAGCAGGCGCTGCTGGAGATCGGGGTGGATTATGCTCAAGGATATGTGATCGAGCGTCCGCATCTGTTTACCTGCGACAGTTTGCAAAGTCGTCCCGCCAGGCCGCAGCCTTTTTTGTTCAAGGCACCTGGTACGTTCCGTTGAAATCTCTTGCTGATCCTTACAATCACAATCAAAAGGAACCCGACAGTGATCGACACATTCAACCGAACCGGACCACTCATGGAAGCTGCAAGTTATCCCGCCTGGGCTCAACAGCTCATTCAGGATTGCAGCGAGAGTAAGCGCCGGGTTGTCGAACATGAATTGTACAAGCGCATGCGCGATAACAAGCTCAGCGCCAAGACCATGCGCCACTACCTGATTGGTGGCTGGCCGGTGGTCGAACAGTTCGCGTTATATATGGCACAAAACCTGACCAAGACCCGTTTTGCCCGCCATCCCGGCGAGGACATGGCGCGTCGCTGGTTGATGCGAAATATCCGTGTGGAACTCAACCACGCTGATTACTGGGTGCACTGGAGCCGTGCTCATGGTGTAAGCCTGGAGGACCTGCAAGCACAGCATGTGGCGCCTGAACTGCACGCACTGAGTCATTGGTGTTGGCACACCAGTTCTTCTGACTCGCTGATTGTCGCGATTGCCGCGACCAACTACGCGATTGAGGGTGCGACAGGCGAGTGGTCGGCGATTGTCTGCTCCACTGGCGTGTATGCAGAGGCATTCCCCGAGGAAGACCGCAAGCGCGCCATGAAGTGGCTGAAGATGCATGCCCAGTACGACGATGCCCACCCGTGGGAAGCACTGGAAATCATCTGTACGCTGGCGGGGATGAACCCGACCAAAGCATTGCAGGTTGAGCTTCGTCAGGCCGTGTGCAAAAGCTACGACTACATGTTCCTGTTCCTGGAGCGTTGTATGCAGCTTGAGCAGGCGGAGAAAGCGCCGGCTGCACGCGAACGCGTGGCATTGGCCGAAAGCTGATCCGTTTCACGCTCGATAAAAAGCCCGCCTCTCTGTACTGACAGAGGGGCGGGCTTTTTTGTTACCCAGTGTTGATCAGGTACTGATCTTCAAGCCGATCAGGCCACACAGGATCAAGGCAACACTGGCCAGCCTGAACAACGCCATGGATTCACCGAACAGGATGATCCCGGCAATCACCGTGCCGATCGCGCCGACGCCGGTCCAGATAGCGTAAGCCGTGCCGAGCGGCAGTTCCTTCATGGCAAGACCGAGCAAGCCAAGGCTGATCACCATGGCACCGACCGTCAATGCAGTGGGGAGAGGGCGGCTGAAACCATCGGTATATTTCAGGCCGACAGCCCAGCCCACTTCGAACAGGCCGGCAAAAAACAGAATGATCCAGGACATGGAAAACCTCCATCGATTGACGGGGTCGTCCCCGGATAATGACTCGATCGAGTCGCGAGGTCGTCCTCGCGTTGCGCAATATAGTGCCCATCATTAGCCCGGGGATCAAGCTCCCGATTCAGTCTGCCGTTTGCCGAGCCAGTAGATCGCGGTCTTGCTTTTCACTCATCCGCCGGAAGTACGTTGAGAGCAGGGCGCCGGAGATATTGTGCCAGACACTGAACAATGCGCTGGGCACGGCCGCCAGTGGCGAGAAATGCGCACTGGCCAGTGCAGCTCCGAGCCCGGAGTTCTGCATGCCGACTTCCAGCGCGAGGGTTTTGCGCTGCGCCAGTGGCAATTTGAACAGGTGGCCGGTGAGGTAACCCAGCAGGTAACCGAAGCTGTTATGCAGCATCACCACGGCCATGATCAGCAGGCCGGATTCGGCAATTTTCGCCTGACTGGCTGCCACTACGGCGGCGACGATGATCACGATGCTGACCACCGACACCAGCGGCAGCACTTCAACCGCATAGCGAGCCCGAGCGCCCAGTACGCGTTGGGTGATCAGGCCCAGCACGATCGGCAGCAGAACGATCTGCAGAATCGACCAGAACAGGTCGAGGAACGAGACGGGCAGCCAGGCCGACGCCAGCAACCAGATCAGCGCCGGGGTCATGAGAGGGGCGATCAGTGTGGTGATGGCAGAGATCGCCACGGCCAGTGCGAGGTCGCCTCGGGCCAGCCAGGTCATCACGTTGGAGGAGGTGCCGCTCGGGCAGCAGCCGACCAGAATGACCCCGACGGCAATTTCGGGTGGCAGCTTGAACACCTGGC
>JALYPE010000166.1 GCA_030856525.1 Pseudomonadota bacterium
GACCAGACCACCGCCGGCATCGGCGCGAATCTGGGGCTTGATTCCGGCATGTTGCCGACCTTGCGCAGCGGTCGTTCGCGGTTCATTCACCACTTGCTCAGCCGGGTGATTTTCCCCGAGGCCGATCTGGCCGGTCTGGACCAGCGTGAACGCAGTCGTATTCATTGGGGCCAGCGTGCCCTGTATGTGGGCGCATTGGCGGCGCTGGGCCTGTTCGGTCTGCTGTGGGCCAGCGGTTTCTCGGCCAACTACGAGCGACTGGAACACCTGCGTGACCTGGCGCAAAACTGGACGCAGCAGCGCTCGGCATTGACCGCGCGTGATGATTCCATGGCAGTGCTCAAGCCGCTCGACAGCAGCTACGCGGCAACCCAGGTTTTCCCGGATAAAGCCGACGTGGCGTATCACGAGCGCGGTGGCCTGTATCAGGGTGAAGACGTCGACCCAGTGGTCAAGTCGGCTTACGAGCGAGAGCTGGAAACGCAGCTGCTGCCGAAAGTCGCCTCGCTGCTTGAAGGGCAGATCCGCACCAACATGAAGGACCGTGAACGCCTGCTGAACAGCCTGCGCGCGTACCTGATGCTGAACATGAAAGATCGTCGCGATGCGGCATGGCTCAAGGATTGGGTCGCCACTGACTGGTCCCTGCGTTACGCCGGCAATACGGCGGTGCAAAACGGTTTGAACACGCACTTCGAACGTCTGCTGAAGCAGCCTTTCATCTACCCGCTGAATGATGAGCTGGTGGCGCAGGCGCGTCAGGTGTTGCGCAGCGAGTCGCTGGCAAACGTGGTTTACCGGATGCTGCGTGAGCAGGCCCGCAATCTGCCTGAATACCGTTTCAGCCAACACCTGGGCCCACAAGGTGCGCTGTTTGTCGGCACCGACTACGTGATCCCGGGCTTCTATACGCAGCAGGGTTATGAGCAGTATTTCTCGATCCAGGGCTCGGCGCTGGTCACCGATATTCTGCGCGACAACTGGGTGCTGGGGGAAGGTTCGGGCATCAGCGGCATGGACTTGCGTCGCCTGATGGTCGAACTGGAGCAATTGTATTTCCGCGACTACGCCAACTTCTGGAGCGAAGCGGTCGGTCAGGTAGCCTTGCCTCCGATCAACAATGCGGGCGAGGGCGCCGAGCAACTGGCGGGCCTGACGTCGGCTAATTCGCCAGTCCTGCAGTTGTTGGTGGAAGTGCGTGAGAACACGCGTTTCCCGGTGATTGCCGACAGCATGGATGAGGCCGCAGGCGCGGCTGAAAAGCTGGGCGAGAAGGGTGGCAAACTTGGCAAGCTTGCGGCGGCTGCAGCAGACAAAGCCTCTGACGTGGCGATGAACCTGCCCGACACGGCGAAAAAATCCCTGCAGCGCCGCTTCGAGCCACTGCACCGCTTGCTGGACGATAACAACGGCCCGGCCGCTGACTTGACCCCGGCGCTGACCGCGCTCAACGACCTGCAACTGCAAATGGCCAGCCTCGCGCGTGCCAGTGCGCCGGAGCAGGCCGCGTTCGAAATGGCCAAGACTCGCATGAGTGGTCAACGTGATGCGCTGAGCAATTTGCGCAACGCCTCGAACCGTCTGCCGCGTCCGGTCAGCGTGTGGTTCAACGTGCTGGCAGAAGATACCTGGCGCCTGGTGCTGAACGATTCCTACCAGTACCTGAACCAGCGTTATCAGAGCGAGCTGTACAGCTTCTATGGCAAAGCGATCAACAAGCGCTACCCGTTCAGCGCCCACAGCACCAGCGACGTAGCGATCAGTGATTTCCGTGAGTTCTTCAAGGCTCAAGGTATCGCCGATCGGTTCTTCGATAACTACATGCGTCCCTTCGTCAGCGGGGATCCGGGCAACTACCGTTTGCGCAGCATCGACGGTCACAGCATGCCGATCTCCAAGGTTTATCTCGACCAGATGGCTGCGGCACAAGTGATCCGCCAGAGCTTCTTCTCGATCAACCCGGCCGAGCCACAGGTGCAGTTCAAACTGGAGCCTTACACCCTCGATCCGGCGGTCAGCCGGTCCGAGTTCAAGTTCGGCGACAAGACCATTGAATACCGCCACGGCCCGATCGTGCCGGTGTCGTTCAAATGGCCGACCGACGCTGAAGACGGCCGTACCAGCCTGGTCATGGATCGCATGGCCGGGCGTCCGATCGGTATCGAGAAAAACACCGGTCCATGGTCGCTGTTCCGTTTGTTCGACCTGATGCAGACCGAGTACCTGAGCGGGCGCGACGTGCTGGTGCTGAAGGCTGATGTGGGTGGCCTGCGCGCCAATTACCTGCTCAGTAGCCAGCGCACGCCGAACCCGTTCGATATGGGTGTGCTGCGTACTTTCCGTATGCCGGTGCAGCTCTGATGCGGGTTGCCAGTCCTTGGCGCAGCGCTGGGCGTACCGATGCCGGTAAGGTTCGGGCGCGCAACGAAGATGCTTTTCTCGACTGTCCGCAGCAAGGGCTGTGGGTGGTCGCGGACGGCATGGGCGGTCATCAGGGTGGCGACATTGCCAGCCAGTTGATCGTCGCCAGCCTGGCGGAGTTGCCGGAGCAGGACGATTTCGACGAACGACTCAAAGACATTCGCCAGTGCCTGCACTGGCTTAACCGTCGCTTGGGTCAGGAGTTGACCGTCACCGCCGGACGTCACGACAGCATCATGGGCAGTACCGTCGTGGCGCTGCTGGTGGACGGCAATCGCGCGGCCTGCATCTGGGCCGGCGATAGCCGCTGCTACCTGTGGCGCGGGCAGCGGTTGTATCAGCTGTCCAAGGACCATTCGCTGCAGCAGCAACTCATCGACGAACAGCAAATGAGCCTGGAGGACGCGCGTGCGCACCCTTCGGCCCATGCTTTGACCCGCGCGGTCGGCGCCGCCGAGCAACTGACCCTGGATGTGCTCGAACTCGAGGTGCATCCCGGCGATGCGTTTCTGTTGTGCAGCGATGGTTTGTACAACGGATTGAGCAGCGACGCCTTGGGCAATGCCCTGAGCCTGACCGCGCCGCACGTCGCACTGGAGCGTTTGTTCGACGGCGCTTTGCGTGGCTCGGCGCGGGACAACCTGACCGCTGTGGTGATCCGCAAATGACTCAACTCATGCCACCGCTCGACGACCTGCGGGTGGGCGAGGAGCAAGCCAGTAACCTGACTTACTTTGCGTTCGCCAAAGCCCATAACGCAGAACCTGCGCTGGCGCCGACCAAGGCCAGCGTCGGTGAGCTGCCGGACGTGTTGGCGGGCCGTTACCGCATCGAGCGTCTGCTTGGCGCCGGCGGCATGGGCGCGGTCTACCGCGCACGGGACTTGCTGAGCGAACAGTTCGGCGATCCCGACCCTTACATTGCGCTGAAAATCCTCAGCGAAGAATTTGCCGAATCGCCGGATGCGAGCGCCTTGCTGTACAGCGAGTTCGCCCTGATCCGGCGCCTGCGCCACGACAACGTGCTGCGTTTGCACAGCTTTGAAGTGGACACCGATTGCCAGCGCGCCTTCATCACCATGGAACTCATGCGTGGGCTGACCCTGGACAAACTGCTCTGCGAACGGCCGCTGGGCCTGCCGTGGAAGGAACTGCGTGACATCGCGCTGCCGCTGCTCGACGCCCTTGCTTATGCCCACGCGCGCGGCGTGCTGCACGGCGACATGAAACCCAGCAACGTGATGCTCAGCGAAGACGGCGTTCGCCTGTTCGATTTTGGTCTGGGCCAGGCCGAGGAGGGCATCTTGCCCGGCCTGCCTCATTTGAGCCGCCACCGCTTCAACGCCTGGACCCCGGGCTACGCCGCCCCGGAACTGCTCGAAAGCCAACCGTTAACGGCCAGTGCCGATGTCTACGGCGTGGCCTGCGTGATCTACGAACTGGCGGGCGGCAAGCACCCGTTCCGGCGCATGCCGTCGACCGAGGCCCGCGATGGCCAACTCGAGCGCGAACTGCACGCCCCGCGCAATCTGCCAAAACGCTGCTGGCCGGCGCTGCGAACGGCGTTGGCATTCGATGCGGCTGATCGCACGATCACTGCCGCTCAACTGCGTGACGCCATGGGCGCCACCTCGACTTTGCTGCAACGTCTGCGACTTCGGGCGTAACGGATGACTACCGAACAGGGAGCAAGCAATGTTCAACCCAGCTAACGAAACGCATTTCAGCCTGACCGTTAAGGATTTCGAAAGCGATCTGCAAGTGCTGTCGTTCACCGGTACCGAAGGCATCAGCCAGCCGTATCGCTTTGACATCGAACTGGTCAGCGAAAACCCCGACCTGGACCTGGAAAAGCTCCTGCACAAACAGGCATATCTAGCGCTCGATCCGCAGGGTTCCGGCATCCACGGCCAGATCTACCGCGTCGCCCAAGGCGATGCCGGCAAGCGCCTGACCCGCTACAAAATCTCCCTGGTACCGCAACTGCACTACCTGCATCACCGCACCAACCAGCGCATTTACCAGCAGATGTCGGCGCCGACAATCATTGCGCTGATTCTTGAAGAACACGGCATCAAAGGCAACGCGTACAGCTTCCAGCTCAGTCAACCGTGCCCGGACCGCGACTACTGCGTGCAGTACGACGAAACCGATCTGCACTTCGTCCAGCGCCTGTGCGAAGAGGAGGGCATTCACTACCACTTCCAGCACAACACCGACGGTCATCTATTGGTATTCGGCGACGACCAGACCGTGTTCCGCAAACTGGGGCAACCCACCGCGTACGTGCAAGGCAGCGGCATGGTCGCCGACGAACATGTGATCAAAGGCTTCAAACTGCGCCTGGAAACCCGCACCAGCCGAATCACCCGCCGCGACTACGATTTCGAAAAACCACGCCTGCAACTCGAAGCCGCTCACAAACCTGATGTGCAGAGCGAAGAGCCGGACCTTGAAGATTACGACTACCCCGGCCGCTTCCTCGACCGCGCGAGGGGCAAATTCCTCAGCCAGCGCGCCCTCGAACGCCACCGCGCCGACTACCAGCAAGCCGAGGGCCACGGCGACCAGACTCGCTTGGTCAGCGGCCATTTCCTGGAGATGTCCGACCACCCCCGCACCGAGTGGAACGACCTCTGGTTGCTCACCGAAATCGTCCATGAAGGCAAGCAACCGCAAGTCCTCGAAGAGTCAGTGACCAGCGACACCACCGCTAACAAAGACGACTTCCACCAGGGCTACCGCAACC
>JALYPE010000243.1 GCA_030856525.1 Pseudomonadota bacterium
CCGTTTCACCAGGCAAAGAAAATTCATTGCGCCGTGAGCTGATTCGACCTCCCCGCCCCGTCACCCCACTGTCACAAACATCTGCTGTGCTGACGCGCAGTGCTCTATACCAAAGGATCAGCCGCCATGTTCTCAGTGCTCAAACCCCATCGTTGGAAACTCGCCGTGTTGTTGCTGGCGGCCAACGCGGGATTACTGTTGCACCTGGCCTGCGGCGAATTGAAAAGCGTCGGCGAATGGGTCTGGCTCGACATCATCGGCGAAGGCGGTTCGGCGCTACTGGCGCTGGTATGGCTGGGTCTGGTGCTGAAAAGCCGCCCGGCCGGCCGCGTCACCGATTACCTGGCGCTGGGCCTTAGCGGGATCTTTTTTTCCTGGTGGATCGACAGCCTCGACGAATTCATCCGCTTGCCCGAAAGCATCACCTGGGACCACTGGCTGGAATCGGGCCCGATGCCAGTGGGCATGATTTTGCTGACCATCGGCATTTACCACTGGCACCGCGAACAACTGGCGATCAGTGCGCAGATGGAAAAGCGCGAGAAACTCTTTCGCGAACACCGGCTGTTCGACAAAGTCACGCCCTTGGGCGGTGCCGATTATCTCAAGCGGCAATTGATCACCAGCCTGGAGGACAGTCAGCGACAACAACAGCCATTGTCCTTGCTCGCGGTGGACATCGATAACTTCACCGCGATCAATCAGTCTTTCGGGCATGCCGAAGGCGACGCGGTGTTGCAGGCGCTCAGTCATTTGCTGCTGCTCAACCTGCGGCGACAGGATTTGCTCTGCCGATTGGCCGGCGACCGTTTTGTGGTGCTGTTGCCCAATACCGGTGAAACCCAGGCACGGGTGCAGGCGTTGGAGCTCCAGCACGCGGTGCAGGGTCTGGCGCACAAAACCCGCCTGCACGGCGAGCGAGTGCAGTTGTCTGCCACTACGGCAGTGGTCATGGCGCTCAATGAGGCACCGGACGCATTGCTCAAACGCCTCAACCTCGCGCTGGCCCGGGCCAAGCAGCCGCTGGCCAGATCGGCCTGAGGCGCGCTCATGACCCTTAAAACGACGTGGTACGAAACCGACAGCCGCTTCATACCCGGCCATTATCAACCGGCGACTCTGATCGATCTTGCTTTGTCCCGCGACATCGACAGTCATCGCCTGCTACGCGGCACCGGGCTGTTCCATGAGGACATCCTGGCGGGCCAGACACGCCTGAGCCCACAGCAGTTTCTCGGGCTGATCACCAACAGTCGGCGCCTGCTGGATGCCGATGACAGCAGTTTTCTGTTCGGCCAGCGTTTGCTGCCGGGTCATTACGGCCCGGCCAGTCATGCCTTGCGCCATGCGCAGAATCTGCATCAGGCACTCGACACGCTCGTGCGGCAACCGGCACTGCTCAGCCCTCTGGCAGCACCGCGGCTGGTGCTCGATGAAAAGCACGCCTACCTGTACTGGCTGGACAGTTGCGGCGCGACAGAACAATGGCGTTTTCTGCTGGAAGCGAGCATGACCTCGCTGATCGCCATGAGTCGCGCACTCAGCGGGCAGCGCCTGCCTTGGGAATGCAGTTTCAGTCACGCCGAGCCGCGCTATGTCGAACAGTATTGGGTGCACCTGGGTGAGCACACCCAGTTCCGGCGCCCGCTCGACTTCATGCGAATCCCCAGGGAGTACCTGGCAATGACGTGGCCCGGGGCCTCGGCCACTGCCGGCCAGGTCGCGCGACAGGAGGCGGAGCTGCAGATAGGTCAGTTAGGCTTTGAATTCAGCTTTATCGGGTGTCTTTATCGTTACCTGCAAACCCATATTCGCCAGGCGCCGAGCCTTGAACTGGTGGCGTCGGCCTTCGCGATGAGCCCCGCCACCCTAAAGCGAAAGCTGCACAAACACGGGACCGGTTTCCAGCAGCAAGTGGACCTGGTGCGCAAACATGTGGCGCTGTACCTGTATCAGGTCAAAGGCTTCAGCAATGAACAGGTGGCGGATTATTTGAAGTTTACCGACGCCGCGAATTTCAGAAGGTCGTTCAAACGCTGGACCGGCAGCACGCCGAACTTGATTCGCCAGCTGTTCAGTCCGGGATGAGCGATCAGCCTTAAAAAGTAAGCGCAAAGTGGGTTGAAATGCCGTTCGTCGCCCTATGGAACCGATGCTGAAACTGACCGGTCTGACTGGCTTAGCGATTGCACAGGCCGTCCATAGCAGCCATGGAACGTCGAAATTCTGACACGGTAGCTATTTCAATTAACGCATAACGACTCCAGCGAAACGCTTGGCCAGTCACCGGGAGATGTAACGTGTCTACTCTTAGCGAAATCGCAGCGAACCACGCGAGAATGGCGAAAGCCCTGGCAGAGGAGTCGATTGAGGTATCCATGCGCAAGATCCAGATTGTGGGTAGCTTTGAGGTCACCACGCCCGATGAAGAATCACACGCGACGCTGCATTACATCGATATCCCGCAGGAAGAACATGCGCATTTGTTAATAGCGAAATTGCCTGCCAGTCACCAGCAACAGGCAGTCTGACAGTCCTCGAAGGCGGGTTGAGCGTATCCTTCAGCCCACATGGCAGGTCTTGGTCGATGTGGTCAAGTGAGCCAGAATAACGCTGCGGACCGGTCTGCCGTGACCGGAAGCGCCCATTAAAAAGCCCGGCGCAGTGGCCGGGCTTTCTAATACGGGGATTTCTTCAGGTGCCGGGATGCTCTGGCGAAACTGAATCAGCGGCATCCACATCCGCCATATCTTCTTCAAGGGCTGCGTCGTCGTCAGCAGGCCGCTGCTTCTCGGCTTCATGGGTCTTGGCATCATGGCCCGTTTCGTTGTCCGTACCGGCCGTTACATGCTGCTGCGACACATTACCAGGGGCCTTCTCATCAATATCCATGCTGACTCTCCGATCTGAGG
>JALYPE010000282.1 GCA_030856525.1 Pseudomonadota bacterium
GCTCGCGCATTTCGTCCTGGATGTGCGCTGGCAGCGAGTACGGCGGCAGGGAGCACGCGGAGTCACCGGAGTGAACACCTGCTTGCTCGATGTGCTGCATGATTGCGCCGATCACCACGTCGGTGCCGTCGCAGACCGCATCCACGTCCATTTCGATGGCGCAGTTGAGGAAGTGATCGAGCAGCACCGGGCTGTCGTTCGACACTTTCACCGCATCGCGCAGGTAGCGCTTGAGTTCTTCTTCTTCGTAGACGATTTCCATCGCACGACCGCCTAGTACGTAGGACGGACGAACCACCAGCGGATAACCGATCTTGCTGGCAGCCCGAATCGCTTCGTCTTCGCTGCGCACGGTGGCGTTAGGTGGCTGACGCAGGTTCAGACGCTCAACCATCTGCTGGAAGCGCTCACGGTCTTCGGCGCGGTCGATCGCATCAGGGCTGGTGCCGATGATCGGCACGCCAGCTTCTTCCAAAGCGCGAGCCAGCTTCAGCGGGGTCTGGCCACCGTACTGGACGATCACGCCTTTCGGCTTCTCGACGCGGCAGATTTCCAGCACGTCTTCCAGGGTCACCGGCTCGAAGTACAGGCGATCCGAGGTGTCGTAGTCAGTGGACACGGTTTCCGGGTTGCAGTTGACCATGATGGTCTCGTAGCCGTCTTCGCGCAGAGCCAGTGCCGCGTGTACGCAGCAGTAGTCAAACTCGATGCCCTGGCCGATACGGTTTGGACCGCCGCCGAGAATCATGATCTTGTCGCGGCCCGACGGCGCGGCCTCGCACTCTTCCTCGTAAGTCGAGTACATGTAGGCGGTGTCGGTGGCGAACTCGGCCGCGCAGGTGTCGACCCGCTTGTAGACCGGGAAGATCTCGAGCTTGTGACGGTGGCGACGCAATGCTTTTTCGGTCACGCCCAGCAGCTTGGCCAGACGCATGTCGGAGAAGCCTTTGCGCTTGAGCTTGAACATCAGGTCGCGGTCGATGCTGGCCAGACCCAGGGTCTTGATCTTCTCTTCTTCCTTGATCAGATCTTCGATCTGCACCAGGAACCAAGGATCGATCATGTTCATGCCGAAGATGTCTTCGACCGACAGGCCAGCGCGGAAGGCGTCAGCCACGTACCAGATACGCTCGGCGCCCGGCACGGTCAGCTCACGCTTGAGGATGCTCATGCTTTCCGGGTTGCTCAGGTCGAGCTTCTCGTCCAGACCACAAACGCCTACTTCCAGGCCACGCAGGGCTTTCTGCAGGGATTCCTGGAAAGTCCGGCCGATGGCCATGACTTCACCCACCGACTTCATTTGAGTGGTCAGGCGTGCGTCGGCTTTCGGGAATTTCTCGAAAGCGAAACGTGGCAGCTTGGTGACGACGTAGTCGATCGACGGCTCGAAAGAGGCCGGAGTAGCGCCGCCGGTGATTTCGTTTTGCAGTTCGTCCAGGGTATAGCCGATCGCCAGCTTGGCAGCGATACGCGCAATCGGGAAACCGGTGGCTTTCGAGGCCAGGGCCGAGGAACGGGATACCCGCGGGTTCATCTCGATGACGACCATGCGGCCAGTGTCCGGGCAGATGCCGAACTGGACGTTGGAGCCGCCGGTTTCCACGCCGATCTCGCGCAGTACCGCCAGGGAGGCGTTACGCATGATCTGGTATTCCTTGTCCGTCAGGGTCTGTGCCGGCGCAACAGTGATCGAGTCACCGGTGTGCACGCCCATCGGGTCAAAGTTTTCGATGGAACAGACGATGATGCAGTTGTCCTTCTTATCGCGGACAACCTCCATCTCGTACTCTTTCCAGCCGATCAGGGATTCGTCGATCAGCAGCTCTTTGGTCGGCGACAGGTCCAGGCCACGGGCGCAGATTTCTTCGAACTCTTCACGGTTGTAAGCGATACCGCCACCGGTGCCGCCCATGGTGAAGGACGGACGGATGATGCACGGGAAGCCCAGCTTCTCGAGCACAGCGTTGGCTTCTTCCATGGTGTGGGCGATGCCCGAGCGCGGGCAATCAAGGCCGATGGACTTCATGGCCTTGTCGAAACGCGAACGGTCTTCAGCCTTGTCGATGGTGTCGGCATTGGCGCCAATCATCTCTACGCCGAATTTTTCCAGGACGCCTTCGCGCTCCAGGTCCAGGGCGCAGTTCAGTGCAGTCTGGCCGCCCATGGTTGGCAACAGTGCGTCCGGGCGCTCTTTCTCGATGATCTTGGCAACGGTCTGCCACTTGATCGGTTCGATGT
>JALYPE010000291.1 GCA_030856525.1 Pseudomonadota bacterium
GGGCGCCCATGTCGACGCTGATCTGGCCGTCGCTGCGGATATCCAGCTCGATAATGCCGCTTTTGGTCTCGACGCGAATCTGCCGCTTGGCGGTCAGGCGCTTGTCGAGCACGAAACGGGCAAAACAGCGCGCACCGTTGCCGCACTGTTCCACTTCGGAACCGTCGGAATTGAAGATCCGATAACGGAAATCCACGTCCGGGTTGCTCGGCGCTTCGACGATCAGCAACTGATCAAAGCCGATGCCAGTGTGCCGATCGCCCCATTGCTTGGCATGTTTGGGCAGAATGTGCGCGTGCTGGCTGACCAGGTCGAGGACCATGAAGTCATTGCCCAGGCCGTGCATTTTAGTAAAACGCAGCAGCATGGTTTTACTCCGGCAGCAGGCTTTCGCCAGCGAACAACTCGGCTACCGTCTCGCGGCGACGCACTTCAAATGCCTGATCACCGTCCACCAGCACTTCAGCGGCACGGCCGCGGGTGTTGTAGTTGGAACTCATGACAAACCCGTAAGCACCGGCAGAATGCACGGCCAGCAGATCACCTTCTTCCAGGGCCAGCTCACGCTCTTTGGCCAGGAAATCGCCGGTTTCGCAGATCGGTCCGACGATGTCATAGACACGAGCAGCGCTGTCACGCGGGCGCACGGCGGTCACGTCCATCCAGGCCTGATACAGCGCCGGACGGATCAAGTCGTTCATGGCGGCGTCGACGATGGCGAAGTCTTTGTGTTCGGTGTGCTTGAGATACTCAACCTGAGTCAGCAGTACACCGGCGTTAGCGACGATGAAGCGGCCCGGCTCGAACACCAGCGCCAGGTCGCGACCGTCGAGACGCTCGCGCACGGCTTTGATGTACTCGGCAGCCAGCGGCGGCTCTTCATCGCGATAGCGCACGCCCAACCCGCCACCGAGATCGATGTGGCGCAGGTAGATGCCGCAATCGCCGAGACGGTCGACCAGGCCCAGCAGGCGGTCAAGGGCATCGATGAAGGGCGGCAGGGTGGTCAGTTGCGAACCGATGTGGCAGTCGACGCCGACCACTTCCAGGTTCGGCAGCTGCGCGGCGCGGATGTACACGTCTTCCGCATCGGCAATGGCGATGCCGAATTTGTTTTCCTTGAGGCCGGTGGAGATGTACGGGTGGGTGCCGGCATCGACGTCCGGGTTCACGCGCAGCGAGATCGGGGCGCGCACGCCCAGCTCGGCGGCGACAACCTGCAGGCGCTCCAGCTCGTCGGTGGATTCGACGTTGAAGCAATGCACGCCGACTTCCAGCGCGCGGCGCATGTCGTCACGGGTCTTGCCGACACCGGAAAAGACGATCTTGTCGGCGCTGCCGCCAGCGGCCAGTACGCGTTCCAGCTCGCCCCGGGAAACGATGTCGAAACCGGCACCGATACGCGCCAGGACATTCAGCACGCCCAGGTTGGAGTTGGCCTTGACCGCAAAGCACACCAGATGCGGCATGCCGGTCAGCGCATCGGCGTACGCCAGATACTGGGCTTCGATGTGGGCGCGGGAATAAACGTAAGTCGGTGTGCCAAAGCGTTCGGCGATGGCGGACAGGGCAACCCCTTCCGCGAACAGCTCGCCGTCACGGTAGTTAAAAGCGTCCATGGCGTTCCCTTAGTAGACGTCGTGCTTGTGCGCCTTGGAGGCAGGCTGTTGTTGCGACGACTTGGCCTGCTCGACAGGGTCCTGATTTTCGTCAGGGAGGTACAACGGACCTTTTTGACCACAGGCCGAAACGAGGCAGGCAACCGCGAGGAGCGCAGCAAGGGAAGAGATCAGGCGCTTCATGGCGAAATCCTTGAAAATGCTTTAATTGCGCCGGAGTATACCGGCCACCCGGCAGCTTGCCTATGCGACGGAGTTCCCGTCCGACGGGGGTGGGCCTGCTGCCACTCAGTCAGGTGCAGTCCCTGTGGGAGCGGGCTTGATCGCGAAGGGTCCGGCACAGTCAGTATCTTTGCTGCCTGGACCACTTCTTTCGCGAGCAAGCCCGCTCCCACAGGTTTAGTGATCTGTCGGTTATCCTTTGCAATCGCCGGGGCTCGGCCGTATCTTGCGGCGCTTGAGCGAGAACAGACATTTTTTGAGGTTGCCGTAATGAGTTTGACCGAAGCCCGTTTTCACGATCTGGTCGATGCCACCCAGCAATCGCTGGAGGATATTTTCGATGAGAGTGGCCTGGATCTCGATCTGGAGAGCTCTGCCGGTGTGCTCACCGTCAAATTCGACAATGGCAGCCAGCTGATTTTCAGCCGTCAGGAGCCGTTGCGGCAGCTGTGGCTGGCGGCGGTGTCCGGCGGTTTCCACTTCGACTATGACGCAGAAAGCGAGCGCTGGATGTGCGACAAGAGCGAAGAGCAACTGGGTGAAATGCTTGAGCGCATCGTCAAGCAGCAAGCCGGCGTCGAACTCGATTTCGAAGGCCTGTGAAATCGTGACCGAGCCGACACCCGTTCGTCCGCCCAAGCCGCTTTACAGCAATATCAGCCCGGCGGTGCCGTCGCCGTGCAGCGGCGTATGTCGGCTGGATGAGCAGAAAGTCTGCCTCGGGTGTTTCCGTCACGTCGAAGACATCCGCGAATGGCGCTCGGCGGACGATGAGCGCCGTCGGGTGATCTGCGCCCAGGCTGCCAATCGCAAGCGAGACCTGTAGCTGGCGAAGCCTGCGTCCGGCTGCGAAGCAGTCGCCATACCAGACACCGGACACCGCGGTCTTCCAGATGCACCCAGTG
>JALYPE010000219.1 GCA_030856525.1 Pseudomonadota bacterium
GTGTTTGGGCGAGTGTACATCGTGCCGTTGCTCGGGGAATTTTTGCGGCGGTTTCCAGCGATCAACCCCGATTGGCATTTCGATAACCGCCAGGTCGACCTGATCGCGCAGGGTTTCGATGCGGCCATCGGCGGTGGTTTCGACCTGCCTCAAGGGGTGGTCGCGCGCAAACTGACGCCGGCGCATCGTGTACTGGTGGCGTCCCCTGGTTACCTGTCACAACGAGAGCCAATTCTTGAGCCAACCGATCTTCAGCACCATGACGGCATCCTGATTCGCTCGCCGCAGACCGGGCGTGTGCGATCCTGGCACCTGACCGGACGCGAGCAACTACACAGCCCGCTTGTGCTCAGGGCGCGGATGACCATGAGCGATTCTGAAGCGGCGTGCGCGGTGGCGACTCAGGGGGTGGGGATCGCACTGGTGAGCATGCCGTTTGCGGTGAGTTACCTGCAGGCGGGGACGTTGCAGCGGGTATTACCCGACTGGTACATCGATGACGGGCACATTTCGATTTATTACGCCGAACACAAATTGTTGCCGGGCAAGACCCGGGCATTTGTGGATTTCATCATTGAGCAGTTTGCAGAGCAGCAGTTGAGCAGGCGCTTCAGTGCGGTGTGAGCCCGGCGATGGACCGAGGTGCGGCGATCGCGGGCAAGTCGGAATGCCGCACCACATGCTCCCACGGATCTGCTGAATCTTTGTGGGAGTTTGGCAAGCCTTGCTCCCACTACATCTGCAGGCGGAGTATTACGCCTTGGATTTACTGATGATATTGCCCGCGTGCAGTCCGCATTCCTTCTGCGTGGCTTCTTCCCACCACCAACGACCTTCACGTTCATGCTGGTTCGGCAGCACCGGGCGCGTGCACGGCTCGCAGCCGATACTGATAAATCCGCGCTCGTGCAGGCTGTTGTAGGGCAGCTCCAGCATGCGGATGTAACCCCAGATCTCTTCGCTGGTCATTTGCGCCAACGGATTGAATTTGTACAGGGTGCGTTCAGGGGTGGAGAACGCGGTGTCGATCTCCATGACCGCCACGGCGCTTCGGGTGCCGGGGCTCTGGTCACGGCGCTGGCCGGTTGCCCAGGCTTTTACTCCCGAGAGTTTGCGCCGCAGTGGCTCGATCTTGCGAATCCCGCAGCATTCACCATGGCCGTCCCGATAGAAACTGAACAGGCCTTTTTCCTTCACAAACGGTTCAAGTTTGCTGTAGTCCGGCGACACCAGTTCGATGTCGATCTTGTAATGTTCGCGAACCTGGTCGATGAAGCGATAGGTTTCCGGATGCAAGCGACCGGTGTCGAGGCTGAACACTTTGACGTTTTTGTTCAACTTCCAGGCCATGTCCACCAGCACCACGTCTTCGGCACCGCTGAACGAGATCCACAGCTCATCACCGAACTCGGCAAACGCGAGCTTCAGGATGTCCTGGGCAGATTTGTTGGCATAGGTGGTGGCGAGTTCAACGACGTCGAACGATGGGCTCATCAGGGCGGCTTCCTACAGGTCGGTGGCGCTGGGCGCTCTATATGGGGCTGATGGTAACAAAATCCTGCGGCCGCTGGCGTGTCCTGTGCGTTGCGCAGGCCCGTTCGAATCGCTAGAGTTCGGCAGTCTTTTTACTCGCTCGACTCAATAATCACTACAAATGGGAGTGTCTTGTGGAAATTGCCTGTCTGGATCTTGAAGGTGTACTGGTCCCGGAAATCTGGATCGCCTTCGCCGAAAAAACCGGGATCGAATCCCTCAGGGCGACCACCCGGGATATTCCCGATTACGACGTGTTGATGAAGCAGCGCCTGCGCATTCTGGACGAACACGGGCTGAAACTCGCCGACATCCAGGAAGTGATCGCGACCCTGAAGCCGTTGGACGGCGCCGTCGAGTTCGTCAACTGGCTGCGCGAGCGCTTTCAGGTGGTGATTCTGTCGGACACGTTCTACGAGTTTTCCCAGCCGCTGATGCGTCAGCTGGGTTTTCCAACGTTGCTTTGTCATCGTCTGATCACCGACGATTCCGGGCGGGTGATCAGCTATCAATTGCGTCAGAAAGATCCGAAACGTCAGTCGGTATTGGCCTTCAAGAGCCTGTATTACCGGGTGATCGCGGCGGGCGATTCCTACAACGACACGACGATGCTGGGCGAAGCGGATGCGGGGATCTTGTTCCACGCGCCGGACAATGTGATCCGCGAGTTCCCGCAGTTCCCGGCGGTGCACAGTTTTGAGGATTTGAAACAGGAGTTCATCAAGGCTTCGAATCGGGCGTTGAGCCTGTAAGCCCGCCCCCTGTAGGAGCTGTCGAGTGAAACGAGGCCGCGATCTTTTGATTTTTCAAGATCAAAAGATCGCAGCCTTCGGCAGTTCCTAAAGGTTCTGCAAGGTATCGAGCAACACCTTCACCTTGGTAATCGACTCCTGATACTCAGCCTGCCACTCGGAATCCGCCACAATTCCTCCACCGCCCCAGCAGCACACCTGTCCATCCTTGACCAGCAAGCTGCGGATTGCGATAGAGCTGTCCATTTTTCCGCGTACGTCGAGGTACAGCAACGATCCGCAATACAATCCGCGGCGGGTTGGCTCCAGTTCATCAATGATTTGCATCGCGCGAATCTTCGGCGCGCCGGTGATCGAGCCACCGGGGAAGCTGCCAGCTATCAGGTCCAGTGCATCACGGTCATCCGCCAGTTCGCCGGTAACGCTGCTTACCAGGTGATGCACGTTCGGGTAGCTTTCCAGACTGAACAACTCCGGCACGCGCACTGAGCCGATTCGGCAGGTACGGCCCAGGTCATTGCGCAATAGATCGACGATCATCAGGTTTTCCGCGCGATCCTTGGGGCTGGCCAGCAGTTCGGCGGCGTTTGCGGCATCTTCCGCAGCGGTCAGGCCACGGGGGCGGGTGCCTTTGATCGGTCGGGTTTCGACGTGTCGCTCGCTGACCTTGACGAAACGCTCCGGCGACAGGCTCAGCACCGCGCCGCCATCGGGCAGACGCTGGAAACCGGAAAACGGCGTTGGACACGCGCCCCGCAGCGCGCAGTAAGCCGCCCATGGATCGCCCTCGCATGCCGCGCGAAAACGCTGGGCGAAGTTGACCTGGTAGCAGTCCCCGGCCTGGATGTAGTGCTGAATCCGCTCAAATGCCTGGCGATATTCACCGGCGCTGAGGTCGGCTTTCATCGGCGCTTTCAACTTGAACGGCTCGGTCGATTCAGTGGCTGGCTGGCCGAACAAAGCGATCAGCCGCAGGCGTTCACTCTCATGCACTGTTGGGTGAAAAACCAGCTGGGTGGTGGCTTGATGGTGATCACTGATCAGCGCCCAGTCGTACACACCGAAACGCGCATCGGGCAATTGCAGATCGTCTTGCGCCCGGGTTGGCAGGTTTTCCAGATGACGGCCGAAGTCATAGCTCAGGTAGCCGATCAAGCCACCGGCGAAGGGCAGGTCGCGAGGGGCACTGGCTTCGCCCAGTTGTGTCAGATTGTCCCGCAGCCGTTGCAGGAAATCCCTGCCGCTCTCGTGGGGCGAAACCGTGAGCTGTTGCAGCGGCCACGCGCTCAGCAGGTCATAGCGGCCGCGATCGGCAATCGGCCGGCCGCTATCGAGGAGAACGGCGCCGGGGGCATGGCGAACTGCCGCGAAATAGTCTGCGGGATTGGCGCGATAGGGCAGCGGGTGTACGGAGCAGGTCAGCATGGGCGGGGCAGGTCAGCCATTGAGGCGGGGTGGCGATTGTAGTCTGCTCGAGGGATTGCTCCTAGAGGGGACGTCGGCGATTGGCAGGTGGAGGGCAGGGTGTAAGACCTGTTGTGCTTGTCCGGCCGTCATCGCGGGCAAGCCAGGCTCCTACCGGATTTGTGTTGTACCGGGATGGGCTGCTTGCCGCGAATTCTGTAGGAGCAAAGCTTGCTCGCGATGGCCGCGACGCAGGACCTGGGTTACCCCTCGACCGCTGGAATATGCCCGAACATTTCCTGCACAAACGCCATCCGCTCCTCCACCGTCTCGACCACGCCGCGAGCCTTGAGATCTTCGAGCCGTGCTTCGACCGCATGGGTTCGCAATGTCAGGCCACAATCGTTGGCAATCTGGATGTTCAACCCCGGACGGGCGTTGAGCTCGAGAATAAGCGGGCCCTTTTCCTGATCGAGCACCATGTCGACACCGATGTAACCCAACCCGCACAGCTCATAGCAGCCGGCAGCCAGTTTCATGAAACCGTCCCAGTAGGGCAGTTGCACGCCATCCACGGCATTGGTGGTGTCCGGGTGTTTGGTGATGATGTTGTTCAGCCAGGTGCCGCGCAGCGTCAGGCCGGTCGCCAGATCGACACCGACGCCAATAGCGCCCTGGTGCAGGTTGGCCTTACCGCCGGATTGACGAGTAGGCAGGCGCAACATCGCCATCACCGGGTACCCCATCAGTACGATGATGCGAATGTCCGGCACGCCTTCATAGCTGATGCTTTTGAAGATCTGGTCCGGGATCACCCGGTATTCGACCAGCGCCCGATCCCGGTGGCCGCCCAGCGAATAGAGGCCGGTGAGGATGCTCGAGACATGGTGCTCGATTTCCTCGTGGCTGATGATCTTGCCGGAGACCGTGCGATAACGCCCCTCGAAACGGTCGGCGATCACAATGATGCCGTCGCCGCCCGCGCCCTGCGCCGGTTTGATCACGAAATCACTGCGCCCGCCGATGATCTCGGTGAGGTTGTCGATTTCCTTTTCCGTGGAAATCACGCCGTACAGCTCCGGCACATGGATGCCGGCAGCGATGGCGCGCTCTTTGGTGATGATCTTGTCATCGACGATCGGGTACAGGCTGCGCTTGTTGTACTTCAGCACATAGTCCGCGTTGCGCCGATTGATGCCCATGATGCCCCGGGCTTCCAGGGCCTTCCAGGTCTTCCAGAAACCGAACATCAGGCGTCAGCCTTCTTCAGGAATGCCTTGAAACGCACCAGTTCCGTCAGGCGGTAGC
>JALYPE010000309.1 GCA_030856525.1 Pseudomonadota bacterium
AGGCCCGGCGCCGATGACGACTACCTGACGACGTTCCATTTCAACGGTTGGCATGGGGGCTCCTTGCCGGTAAGGCAGTTTTCAAAGGAATGCGGTGCATGCCGGCGAATGCCGGCAGCAATGTGGCGATCAGGCCCATCAGCATCAGCGCAAAATACAGCGGCGCGCTGATGAGTTGTTGTTGCAGCAGCAGGTTGAGGAAGACAATCTCGCTCAAGCCGCGAATATTCAGCAGCACACTTTCGCGCCAGCGGCTGGCGCCCGCAAACGAGGCACCGGCCCAGCCGAGGCCGAGCCAGTTGCCGAGCAATTTGCTGGCAATCGGCAACAGCAACAAGGCCGCCAATTGCACTGCGCTCAGGCTGTCCATGGCGCTGTGAACGTTGATCTGAACGATGCCGAACGTAAGGATCAACGGGATCGCGACCCAGCTTTGCAGGCGGTTCATCCAGACGGCCGGGATCGGCAGCACCAGCGGTATTTTCAGCGCCGCCATGCACAGCAGATAGCCGATGCCGACGATCAACGCATTAAGTTTGTAATGCTCGGCCACCACCAGCAGCGCGAAGAAACACCCGCTGTACAACCGTGGCTGGCGCAAACCGATGATCCGTAACAGCAAAGGCACGCACGTGCAGACCAGCGGCAGCAGGAGACTGCTCAGGTGCAGGCTGCCCTGGGCGATGGCGAAGAGCGTCCAGCACGTCAGGTCGATGACGATTGCGGTCTGTACCAGACGCCGGGTGGCGCCGGCCGGATATCCGATATGCAACAAGTACAGGTACAGCACCGGAATCGCCGTAATGGCGAACAGCAAACCGACCGCCAGAGAACTGAGCCACGGCTGCGGCGGCAGCAACCAGACCGCCGTGGCCAGACCGCAGGCAAAGGGCACGCAGAAACTCGGCAGGGCAATTTTCAGGCTCTGGCGATCCAGCCGCAGGTCGATTACGTCGCTGAGAATGTAGCCCAGCAGCAAAGCGAAACTCAGGCTGTAGAGGCTTTTTAACCAGATCGGTGCGACCAGTGCAGCACCGCTCAATTGCCACTGGGGTTCGACCCAGAAGTACATCAGCAGCGGCAATCCGAGTGTCGCCAGCAGCAACTGGCTGACGATCGGGATCACGCCGAAATGTCGGCCGACGCGTGTGGCGACGGCGAACAGCGCCAAGGCCATCGCCCAGAACACAATGACCATCATGCGGCCGGCTCCACGACAGCAGCGGCATGTACCTGGCGTCCGGCCCACGGCGCCAGCATGAAGCTGAAGGCCAGACCGAGGCTCACCGACAGACCAAAGTTACTCACCGCCGGGGTGCTCGACACCGCCAGCAGACCAAACGACAGCCAGGTCGTCAGTGCCGCGAGCAGGGTGCCCAGCAGGCTCACAGCAGCGCCGCCGACTTGCTCGCGCATGAGGATCGCGTAATCGACGCTGATTGCCGTCACCAGCAGCAGGCCGAACAGGCTGAACAACGTCAGCGGCTGCCCCAGCCAGCCGAGGCTGGCGAGGCTGCACAGGGCCGCCAGCAGCGGCAGGGT
This sequence comes from Pseudomonadota bacterium, assembly GCA_030856525.1. GTDB lineage: Bacteria > Pseudomonadota > Gammaproteobacteria > Pseudomonadales > Pseudomonadaceae > Aquipseudomonas. Next base: position 1,543 of record JALYPE010000309.1, read on the forward strand.
GACGATTCGCACGGCGCCGCCCCAGCCGAATGGCAGGATCAGCACCAGCACGATCAACGCACACGAGGCCAGTTTCAGTTCGGCGGCGCTGATTTGCGTCTGGGCGAACACTGCGTTCAATTCACCCAGGCGATCCACCAGTTCCACACCCGGCAGATCCAGCGTCTGCACCCGCAGCAGCGCCGGATCATTAAGGCCTTGCAGACTCACCATCGCTGCTACGCCGTCCTCATTCGCGCCCAGCCACAACGCGCGATAGGGTTCGGCCAAAGGGCCCACCAACGCGCCGTTGATATCTTCAGCGGGTAGCGCTTGCAACGTCGCCAATTCGGTTTGCAATGCTGCGGCCGGCACGCCGAGGTCGAGCAACGGTTGCCAGAACTGCGGCAGCTTTTTCAGTGCTTCGCGCACGGCGTGTTGCTCGCTTGGCTGGCTGACCAATTGTTCGAGTGACAGGTAGCCCTGCAGCTTTTCCAGGTTGACCAACTGATCCAGCCGCTCGCTCAAGGCACTCAGGCGTTCGAGTAATTGCTGCTCATCAGCGGCGCGCACCAGGAAAAACTGGCTGGTGGGTTGATAGCCGGTGATGCGTGCGATGGTCTGCGCTTCGTCAGTCAATTGCTGGGGTGCGCCGACCCATTGGCGAATGTCGTTTTTACTTTCGAGCTGCAGCACGCCCGCGACGCAGAAAGCGATCAGCAGCGCAAATAACGCCGGTGTGCTGATGCGCTTGAGCAGGGCATCGCGGACATTGAGCAAACATTCGCAGATCTGTAGCGGCCACTGCGCCGGACGCAGGTCCGCGCCCTTGAGCAGCGCCGGCAACAGGCACACCGCCGACAGGTAGGCGCCGATCAGGCCGGCGGCGGAGAAGATGGCGATTTGCGTCAGCGCCGGGAAAGGTGTCCAGGCCAGCGCCAGATAACCAATGCAGCTGGTGATCAGGCTCAGCGTCAGGCCGGGCAACGTCAGGCGCAATGCGGGCCAGCTGTGCCAGGGTTTCAAGCTCCAGCTCTTGGACAGGTAATGCAGCGGGTAATCGACGGCGACACCGATCAGGCTCGAACCCAGCACCAGGGTCATCACGTGCATGTGGCCAAACAGCGCCACGCAAGCGACAGCACCGAACAGCATGCCGACCAGCACCGGCACAAATGCCAGCAAGACCCGCCAGCGCCGGAACGCCAGCAACAGCAGCAACAAAATGCCGACCGTGGCGCCGCCGCCGACCCAGGTCATTTCGCGGGTGGCCTGTCGTTGGCCGGCCGCCGCGTAGAGCAAGCCGCTTGCCGCCAGCACTTGCACGTCTGACTTTGCAGCGTCTGCGCGGGCCTCCTCGAGCAGATCGGCTACGCGTAGCGGCAGGTTCATGTCGAACGCGTCGCCGGTCGTCTTCGCGCGCAGCAACACCCAGCTCTTATCCTCAGTATCGGCGATCAAGGCGCCGCTGCCGATGTCCAGCTGCACCGAACCTTGTTGAGGTTGACTGTTCTGGATGCGCCCGGTCAGGCCGAGCCAGTCATCCTGGCTGGGCACCAGACTGAATCCGCTGAACGGGTCGAACAGCGATTGCACCCGTTGCTGAATGAACGTGTCGGGATGCTCGATGAGTTGCTGGCGATCCTCTGTCGCCATCATTGCCAGCCGTCCTTGCAGCAACTGTGTGCGCAGCGCCGGCAAGTCCGCTTGCAGGTTCCACTGGACCTTTTCGAACACGCCGCTGGCCTGCCACTGCTCGCCGAGTTTCTGCGCCATGGCGACCGCTTGCTGACGATCGGTATGCCCGACCAACACCAGCATTTCGCGGTTCAGCGGTTCTTGCATGCGCTGTTCGGCCCGCAATTCCAGTGGATCCGGCGCGGTTCCAG
>JALYPE010000317.1 GCA_030856525.1 Pseudomonadota bacterium
GGTCTTACGGAATATTCGTACGTCCGTAAGGTGCTGCCGAAGCTGCGATCTATTTTGAAGCGTTTGAATCAGTGACGCTTGCGGTTGCTGATCAAGGTACCCACACCGGTATCAGTGAAGATCTCCAGCAGAATCGCATTCGGCACCCGACCATCAATGATCAACGAGCTCCCCACGCCACCCTGAACCGCTTCCAGCGCGCAACGGATCTTCGGCAGCATGCCACCGTAGATCGTGCCGTCGGCGATCAGCTCATCAACCTGCTGGGTGGTCAGGCCGGTCAGGACCGTGCCTTGCTTGTCCATCAGGCCGGCAATGTTGGTCAGCAGCATCAGCTTCTCAGCTTTCAGCGCTTCGGCCACTTTACCGGCCACCAGGTCGGCGTTGATGTTGTACGACTCGCCGTTGGCGCCGACGCCAATCGGTGCGATCACCGGGATGAAATCGCCTTTGACCAGCAGGTTCAGCAGATCGGTATTGATCCCGACCACTTCACCCACTTGCCCGATGTCGATGATTTCCGGTTGGGTCATCTCCGGCGTCTGGCGGGTCACGGTGAGCTTTTTCGCACGAATCAGCTCGGCGTCTTTGCCGGTCAGGCCGATGGCGCTGCCGCCATGGCGGTTGATCAGGTTGACGATGTCTTTGTTGACCTGACCGCCGAGAACCATCTCCACCACGTCCATGGTCTGCGCGTCAGTCACGCGCATGCCATCGATGAAATGGCTCTCGATCGACAAACGCTTGAGCAGGTCGCCGATTTGCGGGCCGCCACCGTGAACGACTACCGGGTTGATGCCCACGGCCTTCATCAGCACGATGTCGCGCGCGAAACCAGTCTTCAGCTCCTCGCTTTCCATCGCGTTGCCGCCGTATTTGATCACCAGCGTCTTGCCGACGTAGCGTCGGATGTAAGGCAGCGCTTCGGACAGGACCTTGGCGGTGTTGGCGGCGGCTTCGCGTTCGAGGGTCATTCAGGGCTCCGGCACTTCGATAAAAGGCGCTTCAATAAATCAAAACGGTAGTTGGAGATCAGGTGCAACACGCTTCAGCTGGACCGTGAATACGTCCTTGATGCGCTGCAGTTCCGCCTCGTCATCAGCCTCGAAACGCAGCACCAGCACCGGTGTGGTGTTGGATGCGCGCACCAGGCCCCAGCCTTTGGCGTAGTCGACTCGCACGCCGTCGATGGTGGTCAGGTCGGCGCCATCGCCCCACTTCGCGTCGTGCAATGCATCAATGATGCTGAATTTGCTCTCTTCGGTCACATGGATATTGATTTCAGGCGTCGAAATATCGTTCGGGAAGGTGGCAAACAGCTCTTCCGCGGTGGATTTCTCTTTGCTGAGGATCTCCAGCAGACGCGCAGCGCTGTAAATGCCGTCGTCGAAACCGAACCAGCGTTCCTTGAAGAAGATGTGCCCGCTCATTTCACCGGCCAACAGAGCGCCGGTTTGCTTCATTTTCTTTTTGATCAACGAGTGACCGGTCTTCCACATTAGCGGACGACCGCCATATTCCTTGATCAGCGGCGTCAGGCGACGGGTGCATTTGACGTCGAAGATGATCTCCGCGTCCGGGTTGCGTGCTACCACGTCACGGGCGAACAGCATCAACAAACGATCCGGGTAAACAATGCTGCCGGTGTTGGTCACCACGCCGACGCGGTCGCCATCGCCGTCGAAGGCCAGGCCGAGGTCGGCGTTGGTTTCCTTGACCTTGGCGATCAGGTCGACAAGGTTTTCAGGCTTGCCCGGATCCGGATGGTGGTTCGGGAAATTACCGTCGACGTCGCAGAACAGCGGAATAACTTCGCAGTTCAGCGCTTCGATCAGCTGCGGGGCGATCACACCGGCCGCACCGTTACCGCAGTCGACAACGACTTTGAGGCGACGGGCCAGTTTGATGTCCTGAACGATTTCAGTGTTGTAGCGATCGAGGATCTCGACCTGGGTGATGCTGCCTTCGCCGCTGCTCAGGTTATTGGTCTTGAGACGGTCGTGCAGGGCTTGAATCTGTTCGTTAGCCAACGTGTCGCCGGCAATGACGATTTTGAAACCGTTGTAGTTCGACGGGTTGTGGCTGCCGGTGAGCATCACGCCGGATTTACCGGCCAGTACGTTGGCGGCGTAGTACAGCGCAGGCGTTGGCACCAGGCCGACATCGCTGACGTGGCAACCGGCTTCGGCCAGGCCTTTGATCAATTGCTCGACCAGCTCGGGACCGGACAGACGGCCATCGCGACCTACGCAAACGTTCGGTTCACCTTGGGACAAGCTCTGTGCACCGATTGCGCGTCCGAGCCAGTAGGCGGTTTCGGCATTCAGGAATTCCGGCACCGTGCCGCGAATGTCGTAAGCGCGGAAAATGCTGTCCGGGAATGAGGGTACGGCTTGGGCGGGGGTGTTCATCTGTGGGAATGCTCCATCTCGGATGTGTCTGGGCGTGCGCGCGAAAAAGCTCGTGAGCGGTCTTAAACTGAAGGGTATGACGGCATTTTCCACAGAGAGTTCGCGGTGCGGAAAGGCCATGACATCGGTTTCAGCAAGCATATGGCGGGCCAATGCCTTGAGATCAGTGTTAAACCTTCCAGATGACATCTGTGCAATTTTTGGCGAGGGAGCGTGCGCCCGCTTGATTGGGCTGCGCTCCAAGGCGTGGCACTCACACAATCCCGGGGCCGCTACGAGGCCCGGCGCGCGAGCAATCCCGCTCGCCACCAGGGTGCATCCAGTCGGCTCAGTGACTGCCGGAATGCCCGAAGCCGCCCGCGCCACGTTCAGTTTCAACGAACTCTTCAACCATCTCGAAATGCGCCTGAACCACCGGCACCAGAACAAGTTGGGCCAGGCGTTCGCCGACGACCATATTAAAATCGGTCTGGCCACGGTTCCAGCACGACACCATCAGCGGGCCCTGATAATCAGAGTCGATCAGGCCAACCAGGTTACCCAGCACAATGCCGTGTTTATGGCCAAGGCCGGAACGCGGCAGGATCAGCGCGGCCAGGCCCGGATCACCAATGTAGACGGACAGGCCGGTGGGAATCAGCACCGTTTCACCCGGTTTGATGACGGTGTCTTGTTCCAGCATGGCGCGCAAATCGAGGCCTGCGGAGCCGGGAGTGGCGTACTGCGGCAGCGGAAATTCGCTGCCGATGCGTGGATCGAGGATCTTGGCTTGCAAAGCGTGCATGTAAATTAAACCTGATTCAGACGGTCGGCGATAAAAGTGATCAACTGGCGAGCAATTTTGCTCTTGCTGGTCTGGGCGAAAAGTGTGGCGTGCAGCTGGCGGTCGATCACGCTGAAAGCGTTTTCTTCGCTGTTGAAGCCAATACTCGGATTGGCGACATCGTTGGCGACAATCAGATCGAGATTCTTGTCCTTCAGCTTTCGGGCGGCGTAATCGAGCAAGTGTTCGGTTTCTGCAGCGAAGCCGACGCTGAACGGACGGTCGGGACGAGTGGCGATGGTGGCCAGAATATCCGGGTTGCGGACCATTTGTAGCAACAAGCCGTCGCCGCTCGTAGGATCTTTCTTGAGTTTTTGCGGGGCGACGACTTCGGGGCGATAGTCCGCGACCGCAGCCGAGGCAATGAATACGTCGCAAGGGATCGCCGCCTCGCAAGCCGCGAGCATGTCTCGGGCGCTGACCACGTCGATACGGGTGACGCGATCCGGTGTTGGCAGGTGCACCGGTCCGGTGATCAATGTGACGCGGGCGCCGGCTTCCACTGCGGCCTCGGCCAAGGCAAAGCCCATTTTGCCGGAGCTGTGGTTGGTGATGTAGCGCACCGGGTCGATGTTTTCCTGGGTCGGGCCGGCGGTGATCAGCACGTGTCTGCCGGTCAGTGCCTGGCGCTGGAAGCAGTCTGCCGCGCACTGGGCGAGTTCGACGGCTTCGAGCATGCGACCGAAGCCGACATCGCCACAGGCCTGGCTACCGGAGGCCGGGCCG
>JALYPE010000028.1 GCA_030856525.1 Pseudomonadota bacterium
TCCCACAACTGATTGATCCAGCCCTGAAACTGCAGGCGATACTCGCCGTCCTGGTCGTAATTCCTGCCGATAAACGCCGGCGGGATCTGCAGCTCCTGAAAGTGCACCACCACGTCTTTCACATTACCGCAGAGCAGATCCCAGTACCCCGGACGACCGCCCGGGTAATGAATCGTCACGTTGACGATCGACTCGAGTTGCTCACCCATGGCGTCCAGCACAAACGCAATGCCGCCAGCCTTTGCTTTCAGCAAATACTTGAACGGTGATTGCTGCTGCGCATGCTTGCCTTCGGTGAAGCGCGTGCCCTCGACGAAATTGAAAATCCCCACCGGGTTATTGCGAAACTTCGCGCAGGTCTTGCGCGTGGTTTCGAGGTCTTTGCCTTTCTTCTCCGGGTGCTTTTCCAGGTAGGCCTTGGAGTAACGCTTCATGAACGGAAAGCCCAGCGCCCACCACGCCAGACCGATCACCGGGACCCAGATCAGCTCCTGCTTGAGGAAGAATTTCAGTGGCTGAATGCGACGATTGAGCACGTATTGCAGCACCATGATGTCGACCCAGCTCTGGTGGTTGCTGGTGATCAGGTACGAGTGCCGATAGTCCAGACCCTCGAGCCCGCTGAGGTGCCAGCGGGTGCGGCAGACCAGGTTCATCCACGCTTTGTTATTGCTGATCCAGGCTTCATGGATATGGCTCATCAGCCAGAGTGTGAAACGTTGGGTGAAGGCGAAAGGCAGCACTTTGAAAATCGCCACGCAGAACAGCGTCGAGCAAAGCAAAATGGTGTTCAGTGCCAACAACAGCGAGGCAATCACGCCGCGTACGGGAGCAGGAAGAAAAGCCAGCATTTAGAGATCCATAGGTCGGTTGGCAGCTTGAATCGCGGTCAACGCGATGGTGTACACGATGTCATCGACTTGCGCGCCGCGCGGCAGATCGTTCACCGGTTTGCGCAGGCCTTGCAGCATCGGCCCGAGGCTGACGCAATCGGCGCTGCGTTGCACGGCTTTGTGCGTGGTGTTGCCGGTGTTGAGGTCGGGGAACACGAACACTGTGGCGCGACCGGCCACCGGGCTGTTCGGCGCCAACTGCCGCGCAACGCTTTCGTTGGCGGCGGCGTCGTATTGCAACGGGCCGTCGATCAGCAGCGAGTGTTGCTGTTCGTGGGCCAGCAAAGTTGCCTCGCGGACCTTCTCGACTTCTTCGCCGCTGGCCGATTCGCCGCTTGAGTAGCTGATCATCGCCACGCGCGGGGTAATGCCGAATGCGGCAGCCGAGTCGGCGCTTTGCAGGGCGATCTCGGCGAGTTCGCTGGCGCTTGGGTGCGGGTTCATTACGCAGTCGCCGTAGACCAGCACTTCTTCGGGAAACAGCATGAAGAACACCGACGAGACCAGCGTGCAGCCCGGAGCCGTTTTGATCAGCTGCAGGGCAGGGCGAATGGTGTTGGCGGTGGAGTGAATGACCCCGGAGACGAGGCCGTCGACTTCATCCAGCGCGAGCATCATCGTGCCGATGACCACGGTATCTTCCAGTTGCTGCTCGGCCATTGGCGCGTTGAGACTTTTGGATTTGCGCAGTGCGACCATCGGTTCGACGTAGCGCTCACGAATCAGGTCCGGATCAAGAATCTCCAGCCCCGGCGGTAGCTCGATATCGTGTGCGCGGGCCACGGCTTCGACGTCTGCAGGCTTGGCCAGCAACACGCAGCGGGCAATGCCGCGCGCCTGACAGATCGCCGCTGCCTGCACGGTCAGCGGCTCGCTGCCTTCGGGCAAAACAATCCGCTTGTTGGCGGCCTGGGCGCGCTGAATCAATTGGTAGCGGAACACCGCCGGCGACAGGCGCATTTCCCGTGGCGTACCACAACGCTGGTGCAGCCAGTTGGCGTCGAGATGGCTGGCGACGAAGTCGGTGATGATCTCCGCACGCTCACGGTCGTCGATCGGGATTTCCTTGTTCAACCCGTTCAGCTGGTTGGCGGTGTCGTAGGAGCCGGTACTCACCGACAACACCGGCAGGCCCGCCTGCAACGCGCCACGGCACAGGTCCATGATGCGCGGGTCGGGCAGGGTGTCGCTGGTCAGCAACAGGCCGGCCAGCGGCACGCCGTTCATGGCGGCGAGGCTGACCGCGAGGATGATGTCGTCGCGATCGCCTGGCGTCACCACCAGCACACCGGGCTTGAGCAGCTCGACGGTGTTGCGCATGGTGCGTGCACAAATGATGATTTTGCTCATGCGGCGGGTTTCGTAATCGCCGGCATTGAGGATTTGCGCGCCCATCAGATCGGCCACGTCGCGGG
>JALYPE010000326.1 GCA_030856525.1 Pseudomonadota bacterium
GGACGGCCATCCTGATCCGCGTGTATGCGTGGATGGGCATCCTCAGCAACAACGGTTTGCTCAACGGCTTTCTGATGTGGACCGGGTTGACCGACCACCCCATCGAAATCCTCAACACCAATATCGCGGTGTATATCGGCGTGGTGTACGCGTACCTGCCGTTCATGGTGTTGCCGCTGTACGCCAACCTCGTCAAGCACGACGGCAGCCTGCTGGAAGCCGCGTCGGACCTGGGTTCGAGCAACTTCAACAACTTCTGGAAAATCACCGTACCGCTGGCCAAGAACGGCATCATCGCCGGCTGCATGCTGGTGTTCATTCCGGTGGTTGGCGAGTTCGTGATTCCGGAACTGCTGGGCGGTCCCGAGACCCTGATGATCGGTCGCGTGCTCTGGCAGGAATTCTTCAACAACCGCGACTGGCCGGTGGCGTCCGCGCTGGCGGTGGTGATGCTGTTGATCCTGATTGTGCCGATCCTGTTGTTCAACCGTAGCCAGGCCAAAGAGATGGAGGGTCGGGGATGAAACGCTTCGGATTTTCAAAGTTCATGCTGATTTTCGGCCTGTCGTTCATCTACTTGCCGATGTTGATTCTGGTGATCTACTCGTTCAACGCCTCGAAACTGGTCACGGTGTGGGGTGGCTGGTCGCTGAAGTGGTACGTCGGCCTGCTCGACAACACACAACTGATGGGTTCGGTACTGCGCTCGCTGGAAATCGCCTGCTACACCGCCATTGCGGCGGTGGCGCTGGGCACGCTGGCAGCGTTCGTGCTGACCCGTGTTACGCGCTTCAAGGGACGCACGCTGTTTGGCGGCCTGGTCACGGCGCCGCTGGTGATGCCGGAGGTGATTACCGGTCTGTCGCTGTTGCTGTTGTTTGTGGCGATGGCGCAGTTGATCGGCTGGCCGATGGAGCGAGGCATTGTCACTATCTGGATTGCGCACACGACGTTTTGTGCAGCCTATGTGGCTGTGGTCGTGTCCGCGCGTCTTCGTGAGCTGGACTTGTCCATCGAAGAGGCGGCCATGGACCTCGGGGCGAAGCCGTTCAAGGTGTTTTTCCTGATCACCATTCCGATGATCGCGCCGTCCCTGGCGGCCGGCGGCATGATGTCGTTTGCGCTGTCGCTGGATGACCTGGTGCTGGCGAGTTTCGTCTCGGGTCCGGGTTCCACAACCTTGCCGATGGAGGTGTTCTCGGCGGTGCGTCTGGGTGTGAAGCCTGAGATCAATGCTGTGGCGAGCCTGATTCTGCTGGCGGTGTCGCTGGTGACTTTCCTGGTCTGGTATTTCAGCCGCCGCGCCGAAGCCAGTCGCAAGCGAGCCATCCAGGAAGCGATGGACCAGACCGCCAGCGAGTCATGGCAGCCACCGAAAAAGCAAATGGTGGACGCGACGGCATAGTGCAGCTGGTGGGTTACTGTGGAGAGGGGGCTTGCCCCCTCGCCACAAGTTTATGCGTGTGCTCGACTCTTGCGTTAATGCGTGTGTGATTTTGAATAAAAAGAATTGGAGTTGTACCGATGAAAAAGTTTGGCAGGACTCTGCTGACACTGTCCTTATTGGGCGCGATTGCCACCGGCGCCCAGGCCAACGACAAGGTTCTGCGCGTCTACAACTGGTCGGATTACATCGCCCCGGACACCGTCAAAAAGTTTGAAGACGAAACCGGGATCCGCGTGACCTACGATGTATTCGACAGTAACGAAACCCTGGAAGCGCGCTTGCTCGCGGGCAAATCCGGCTACGACCTGGTGGTGCCGTCGAACAGTTTTCTGGCCAAACAGATCAAGGCTGGCGTGTATCAGGAACTGGACAAATCGAAACTGTCGAACTGGAAAAACCTCAACCCGGTGCTGCTGAAAAACGCCGCGGCCAGCGACCCGGATAACGCTCACGCGTTCCCCTACATGTGGGGGTCGATTGGCATCGGTTTCAATCCGCAGAAGGTCAAGGAAGTGCTCGGCGCCAACGCACCGGTCAATTCCTGGGACCTGCTGTTCAAACCGGAGAATGCGGAAAAACTGAAGGCTTGCGGGATCAGTTTTCTCGACTCTCCCACCGAGATGTTGCCGGCCGCCCTTCACTATCTGGGTTACCCGGTGAACTCGAAGGACAAGACGCAGATCGCCGAAGCAGAAGCGCTGTTCATGAAGATTCGGCCGTCGGTGGCGTATTTCCATTCGTCGAAGTACATCTCCGATCTGGCCAACGGCAACATCTGTGTGGCGGTTGGTTATTCCGGTGATGTGCTGCAAGCCAAGGCCCGGGCGCAGGAAGCCGGCGGCAAGGTGCAGATCGATTACAGCATTCCGAAAGAAGGCGCCGGCAGTTTCTACGACATGGTGGCCATCCCCAAGGATGCGACGAATGTCGACAATGCCTACCTGTTCATGAATTTCCTGATGCGCCCGGAGATCATCGCCGAGATCACCAACAACATCGGCTACAGCAACGCCAACGCGGCGGCGACACCGTTAGTGGATGAAGCCATTCGCAATGATCCAGGCTCGTATCCAACGCAAGCGGTGATAGCGACCTTGTATGCGATTCCCGACATGCCGATCGGTGTGCAGCGAGTGATGACGCGGGGCTGGACGCGGGTGAAGCTCGGGAAGTAACGGCTGCGAGGATGTTCAATCCCTGGCCGCATAAGCATTCAACAGTTTCCGTTCACGCAGCGCCTTACCACCGCTGCACCTCTCTCAAGAACGGCCTCACCTGGCTTCCTCGGTTCAGGTGAATTCGGCGCCCTCCTCGGGCGCCTTTTTTTATGGCGCAACCAACGGCCATTCGGCCAACGCCCGGTAGCGGCCCTTGTGCGATTCGAAAAGCACAAAGCGATCAGCACGCAGGAAAAACTCCGGCGGCGTAGCGGACTCCGGCACCGGCGCGCGGAATTCGCGCATCAGCGTCAGGTGCGGCCGGAACTCCTGCACCGTTTCCTCCTTCCCGAACGGTATCATCGCCTGTTCCAGCGCATACACCAGCCGCAGCAACTCCGGCGGCGCCTGTTCCGGCGCCAGCACCAGCACCCCTGCCCTGCGCCAGACATCCAGGCGATCCAGCGCCACCCGTAACGCCACCCCCGGCACACGAACCTTGCCTGCCGCCGTGCAAATCCCGGCAATCTGCGCCGCACCGACGGCGCCGAGAAACAACAACGT
>JALYPE010000342.1 GCA_030856525.1 Pseudomonadota bacterium
ACGCTGGTCCAGGTCAGCGCGGTGGAGACCACGGCCATCGAGATGAAGACGCCGATCAGGGTCGCCGCGAGGCGTTTGTCTGCCAGTTTGCCGCCGATGATATTGCCGACAGTCAGGCCCAGGCCGATCAGCAGCAGGGTCCAGGTCACGCCTCGTGGCGAGACACCGGTGACATCGCCGAGCAACGGGGCGACGTAGGTGAACAGGGTGAACATCGACGCAGAAAACAGCGCGGTCATGCTCAATGACAGCCAGATCCCGGCGCCTTTGAGGGCGCGAAGCTCGGCGCGCATGTCGAGTTTTTCCTCATCGCGCCTGGCCGGCAGGAAACGGATGAGGCCGATCAGGGCGATCACGCCAATCACGGTCACGGCCCAGAATGTCGAGCGCCAGCCCGCTTGTTGACCGAGCGCGGTGCCGAGCGGCACGCCGAGCACATTGGCCAGGGTCAGGCCGGTGAACATCAACGCTACGGCAGAGGCACGTTTGTTGGCCGGGACCAGACCCGCCGCCACCACTGAACCGATGCCGAAGAAAGCGCCGTGGCACAGGGCGGTCACGACCCGGGCAAACATCAGCACGTTGTAGTCACTGGCGGTCGCGCAGAGCAGGTTGCCGATGATGAAGATCACCATCAACGCTACCAGGGCAGCCTTGCGCGGGAGTTTGGCGGTGGCCAGCGCCATGAACGGGGCGCCGATGGCCACGCCCAGTGCATAACCGGTTACCAGCCAGCCGGCGCCGGGGATCGACACACCGAGATCGGCCGCCACTTCGGGCAACAAGCCCATGATGACGAACTCGGTGGTGCCGATGGCGAAGGCGCTCAGGGCCAGAATGATGAGCGAGAGGGGCATCGTTAATTCCTTGGCGGAGCGTTCAGCTCCATGACGATGGCGTCGAGGAACGCCTGGATGACGTCCTCGTTGCGTCTGAAAAAGTGCCATTGACCAGCTTTCTGGCTGCTGATCAGTCCCGCCCGTTGCAGGGTCGCCAAATGTGCGGACACGGTCGACTGCGACAGGCCGCAGCGTTGATCGATCTGTCCGGCGCAGATGCCGTACTCGTGGTTGTGCAGTTGCTCGGGGAACTGGGTCTTGGGGTCTTTCAGCCAGATGAGGATGTCTCGGCGTACTGGGTGTGCCAGCGCTTTTATTATTTCGTCGAGGTCGATGGTCAAGGGGTTTGGGCTCGTGATGAGTAAAACGCTATATCGCGATGAGGCGAACTTTAAATCGTTAGTTCGCGATACACCAATATGATTTTGCTCTGACGACTGCGTAAATCGGTATATCGGGTTATAACGATACGTGCGCGCTGATGGTAAGCTGCGCGGCATGAACTATCTCGCACATCTTCACCTCGGTGGCCAGCGCCCCGGTCAATGGCTCGGCAGCCTGTATGGCGATTTCGTCAAGGGGCGGCTGCAGGGTCAGTTCGATCCGGAGATTGAGGCGGCCATTCAGTTGCATCGCAGCATCGACGTGTTCACCGATCGCCACCCCTTGGTCGATGCCACGTTGTCACGGTTTACCGTCACTCGCCGACGTTATGCCGGAATCGTCCTCGACGTGTTTTTCGACCATTGCCTGGCGCGGGATTGGGCGACGTACGCCGATCAGCCGCTGCAGCAGTTCACTTCCCAGGTGTACCGGGTGCTGACGGCAGAGCCGCAACTGCCGGACCGCCTGGCGAAGATCGCGCCGCACCTGGTGGCCAATGACTGGTTGGGTTCGTATCGCGAGTTCGAGGTGCTGGAGCAAGTGCTGCGAGGGATTTCCCGGCGCTTGACGCGGCCGGAGGAACTGGCCGGCGCGATGCAGGAATTGCGGGTTCTGTATGAGCCGTTGAGCGAGGACTTCCGGTTGTTCTATCCGCAGGTGCAGGCTTTTGCGCAAAACTATCCATCAACCTAGATCCCTTGTGGGAGCGGGCTTGCTCGCGAAGGCGGATTGACAGTCGAGATATTCATTCACTGACAGACCGCATTCGCGAGCAAGCCCGCTCCCACAAGGAATTGTGTTTCTTCAGGCGAGTTTGAGTCAGGCAGCAATCGCAGGCCGCATTGGCGCTTGCTGCTGCTCCGGAATCGCTCCAAACAACGCCTTCTGCACCGTCTGCTGCG
>JALYPE010000377.1 GCA_030856525.1 Pseudomonadota bacterium
CCGACGTGACCTGACTTGCCCATCCCGACCACGACCACACGGCCTTTGCTCGCCAGAATCATTTCGCAAGCGCGTACGAAATCTGCGTCGATTTGGGGTAGCAAACCTTGGACGGCTTCCATTTCGAGGCGGATAGTGCGTTGAGCTGACTGAATCAGGTCGCTGGATTGGCTCATGTCTGAAATCGTATAGCCTGATGAAAAGGCGGCGATTATAGCGGCATTAAGTAAAACCCTCACGCAAGTTCGTAAGGCTTTGTCATTCCTTGTTGCGCTTAATACATCGCTATGAACCTTTAGCCCCGTCATGTGACCGAAGAAGGCGGGCGTAGGCCTTGGGCGCTTGGCCTTTGCGGTGATATAGTTCGCCGCCAGTTCGGCCCACCCGGGGAGCTATGTGCTTTCGCCAGAAAGTCAGGCGTCCGAGTGAGAGGCTGCATCGCAAGGAGTTTAGATGAGTGCCGATAACGCCTACGCGGTCGAGCTGAAGGGACTGACCTTCAAGCGCGGTGCGCGCAGCATTTTCAACAATGTCGATATCCGAATACCGCGCGGAAAGGTCACCGGCATAATGGGGCCTTCCGGCTGTGGCAAGACCACATTGCTGCGGCTGATGGGCGCCCAGTTGCGGCCTACCAAGGGCGAAGTCTGGGTCAACGGTCAGAATTTGCCAAAATTGTCGCGCAGCGATCTTTTCGATGCGCGCAAGCATATGGGCGTGTTGTTCCAGAGCGGGGCGCTGTTTACCGATCTCGATGTGTTCGAGAACGTTGCCTTTCCGCTGCGCGTGCATACCGAACTCCCGGAAGAAATGATCCGCGACATCGTCCTGCTCAAATTGCAGGCCGTAGGCTTGCGCGGTGCGATCGACCTGATGCCTGACGAACTGTCCGGCGGCATGAAGCGACGCGTAGCGCTGGCCCGGGCTATTGCGCTCGATCCGCAGATTCTCATGTACGACGAACCCTTTGTCGGTCAGGACCCGATCGCCATGGGCGTGTTGGTGCGCCTGATCCGCCTGCTCAACGATGCGTTGGGCATCACCAGTATTGTGGTTTCCCACGATCTGGCCGAAACAGCGAGCATCGCCGACTACATCTATGTCGTGGGCGAAGGCCAGGTGTTGGGGCAGGGCACGCCCGAGGAATTGATGAATTCGCAGGAGCCGCGTATTCGCCAGTTCATGACAGGCGAACCCGATGGCCCGGTCGCATACCACTTTCCAGCGACGGATTACCGCGCAGATCTTCTGGGGAAGCGCTGATGCGCAAGATTTCATTGATTGAACGCGTACGTCGCTTCGGCCAAGGCGGCATCGACGTGTTGGCGGTATTCGGCCGTTCGGCAATCTTTCTGTTTCACGCCTTGTTCGGTCGCGGCGGCATCGGTGGCGGTTTCGGGCTGCTGATCAAACAACTGCATTCGGTGGGCGTGATGTCCCTGGTGATCATTGTGGTCTCCGGGGTGTTCATCGGTATGGTGCTGGCGCTGCAAGGCTTCAACATTCTTTCCAGCTACGGTTCGGAACAGGCGGTCGGGCAGATGGTTGCCCTGACCTTGCTGCGTGAATTGGGCCCGGTGGTCACCGCGTTGCTGTTTGCCGGTCGCGCAGGTTCAGCCCTGACGGCCGAAATCGGCAACATGAAGTCCACCGAGCAACTGTCCAGTCTGGAAATGATTGGTGTCGACCCCCTCAAGTACATCATTGCCCCGCGACTGTGGGCCGGCTTCATTTCCCTGCCGGTGCTGGCGATGATTTTCAGCGTGGTCGGGATCTGGGGTGGTTCGTGGGTGGCCGTTGACTGGCTGGGCGTCTATGAGGGTTCTTACTGGTCCAACATGCAGAATAGCGTCACGTTCGCCGACGATGTGCTTAACGGCATCATCAAAAGTATCGTTTTCGCCTTCGTCGTGACCTGGATCGCCGTATTCCAAGGCTATGACTGCGAGCCCACTTCCGAGGGGATCAGTCGTGCCACTACCAAGACCGTGGTGTATGCCTCTTTGGCTGTACTCGGCCTGGACTTTATTCTGACCGCCTTGATGTTTGGAGATTTCTGATGCAAAACCGCACCCTGGAAATCGGTGTCGGCCTTTTCTTGCTGGCTGGCATCCTGGCTTTGCTGTTGCTGGCGTTGCGGGTAAGTGGCCTGTCACCGAGCGCGACCACCGATACTTATAAACTTTATGCCTATTTCGACAATATCGCCGGTTTAACGGTCAGAGCTAAAGTGACCATGGCCGGTGTGACCATCGGCAAGGTGACGGCGATCGATCTGGACCGCGACAGTTTCACCGGTCGAGTGACGATGCAGCTGGAAAAGCGGGTTGATAACCTGCCGAATGACTCCACTGCATCTATTCTCACCGCTGGCCTGTTGGGCGAGAAATACATCGGCATCAGCGTGGGCGGTGAAGAAGCCTTGCTCAAGGAGGGTTCAACCATCCATGACACCCAGTCGTCCCTGGTGCTTGAGGACCTGATCGGTAAATTCCTGCTCAATACCGTTAGCAAAGACGCCAAATGAGGAGCTTTTGAATGATCTCTACCTTGCGACGTGGCCTGTTGGTGTTACTTGCGGCGATGCCGTTGATGGCTAACGCTGTGGCGGCGCCTTCGGCACACGACCTGGTCAAGGACACGACTGACCGGTTGCTGGCTGATTTGTCTGCCAATAAAGAAAAGTACAAGCAGGACCCGCAGGACTTTTACACGGCGCTGAACACTATCGTCGGTCCGGTGGTGGATGCCGAGGGCATTTCCAAAAGCATCATGACGGTCAAATATTCGCGCAAGGCAACTCCTGCGCAAATGAAAACCTTCGAGGAAAACTTCAAGCGCGGCCTGTTCCAGTTCTATGGCAACGCCTTGCTTGAATACAACAATCAGGGGATTGTCGTTGACCCTGCCAAAGACGAGTCGGGCGACCGCACCAGCGTTGGCATGACTGTCAAAGGCACCAATGGCGCGGTCTATCCTGTCTCGTACACGCTCGAGAAGATCAACGGCGAGTGGAAACTGCGTAACGTCATCATCAATGGCATCAATATTGGCAAACTGTTCCGCGATCAGTTCGCTGACGCGATGCAGCGCAATGGTAATGACCTGGACAAGACCATCAATGGTTGGGCCGGGGAAGTCGCCAAAGCCAAGGAAACCACCGAGAATCAAGCGCAATGAGTGTGTCGGCCATTCGCATGAGCGAATCCGGCGAGCTATTGCTCAGCGGCTTGCTCGATTACCGTACAGGCCCTGACTTGCGTAAGCAGGGCCAGGCGCTGATCAAGGCGAGCAAGGCGGCGGCGCTGGTAGTCGATTGCTCGGCGGTGCTGAAATCCAGCAGCGTCGGCTTGTCGTTGTTGCTGTGTTTCATGCGCGATGCGGAGGCGGCCGGCAAGGCGCTGACCATCCGTGCGATGCCGGAAGACATGCGTGAAATCGCTCAGGTCAGCGAATTGACCGAGCTGTTGGCGCATCCCTAACAGCATCTGCTAAAAAAGCCCCCCGTCAGAGTCCTGCTTCGCGGGGTTCGCAGGCGCGGGGCTTTTTTGTATGATGTCCGACCCGCGCACACAGGGCGCCGATTGAGGTTGAGCATGCAGGCCGTAGAAGTGAAGAGCTTCCTTGAAGGAAAGCTGCCAGGAACCCTAGTAGAAGTCGAGGGCGAAGGCTGCAACTTTCAGCTGAACGTGATTAGCGATGAACTGGCGGCGTTAAGCCCGGTGAAGCGTCAGCAGCAGATCTATGCCCATTTGAACCCATGGATCACCGATGGCAGCATCC
>JALYPE010000389.1 GCA_030856525.1 Pseudomonadota bacterium
CCACCACGTCGATGTCCATCGACATGGCCATCGGTGGCTTGCCCTCTTCGGTCTGCTCACCAATGATCACCGTGTCGTCAGAGACCTTGACCGTCGACGGCGGTAACTCGCGCACCGTGATGTCGCCCCGCGGCACCAGCACCTTGCCGGCAATCGCCAGCTTGTCGTCCTTCATCGAAATCTTCAGGTCCGGTGCCACTTCCAGCTTGGCGTAGGGTTCAACGGTGACCGGCAACTGTGTGCCCTTGAGCGCCAGATCCACCACTAACGCCTGACCCCAGGCGATATCGCCGGTCAGGCTGCCCTGCCCGCTCTTGCCGCTTTTCCAGCCACCATTCAACTGCACGGTTTCACCGGCAATCAGCGCCCTCACCTGCAAATCCCGCAGTTCCATCGGCAGTTCCGGGCCGGACACTTCGCCGTCGCTGAGCAGCAAGTTGCCGTTGACCAGCGGCGTCATCAGCCCGCCGGACAAAGTGCCGCTACCGTTCAATCGGCCGTTCAGCGTTTCCACCATCGGCACGAACGGCCGCACCACCGACAGATCCAGGCCGCTAAGTCGGAAGGAACCGCTCAGGGGCTTGTCGGCCGGCAGTGGATTGATTTGCGCCTGAACCGTCAGCTCACCGAGTTTGCCGCCGACGAAATTGAGGTCGGTGTCGATACGTTTCGGCGTCAGTTTGCTGGTGAGTTTCAGCGTCTGGTACGGAAAAACCAGCCACTGCCCTTTATCGCGCATGCGAACGGTCCCGCCGCTGGCATCAATGCTGATCTGACCGTTCGGGCCGCTGGCCGGCAGGTCGAGTTGCAGGTCGGCATTCAGCCGGCCCTGCCAGGCGAGATCCTTGGGCATCCACTGCGCAAGGCTTTCGATCGGGAACTGCTTGAGCTGATAACGCAGTTTCGGTTCCGGCATCAGGCGCTGGTCCTGACCACACAGGCTGGCGGCACCGGACAGCCAGCAATGCGCGCCGAGGTTGATCTGGCCATCGGCCAGGCGTTCGAGTTTCGCTGGATTCTGCAATTTCCAGTCTTGCCCGCCGGCCTGTACAGCGCCGCTGGCCAGGCGTCCGCGCCAGTTACCTTGGTCCAGCGCACCGTCGAGGCCGAGCGCCAGTTTCAGCTTTGGCCCGAGCAAATCGAGGGTCAGCTTCTGTTTCTTGATATCGCCCTGAGCGTTGGCGGTCAGGGTGCCCAGCGAGGTTTCACCGGCCTGAATGCCGCTGCCCTTAAGATCGATATTCGCCCGCTGCGTACTGTCGAGCGTCGCGTCGAGGTTGAGCCGTTGCAGACTATTGTCTTCGAAGGCCAATTGCGTGCCTTGCAGCGCGAGTTTGCCTTGCGGCGCTTTGAGCGAGCCGGCGAGATCGACGCGGCCATTGAGCTGACCGCGCAATTGCGGCCAAAGCTGGGCCAGTCGCGACAGCTTGATATCGATCTGCCCGGCCAGCTTCTGTTGCAGGCTGCCCTTGCCAGTGATGCTGTTGTCACCCAGACGAATCTGCAAGGCGCTGAGCGTCCACTGCTCACCGCCGCCATCGGCCTTGGCCTGAATCACTGCCGGCTGGCCGCGCAGTTTGCCCTTCAAGTCCAGGTCCGCGTTGAGGCTGAGTTTTTCGTTTTTCAGCTCGCCTTTGCTGCGCAGCGGTCCAGCCAGGGTGCCGGGCAATTCCGCCACCCAATACGCCGGATCGATCGCCGACAAATCGAGCGCGGTGTCCCAGGCAATGCCGTCGGCAAATTGCAGGTTAAGGTGCCCGTCGGCTTTGCCTTGGCCGGCCACCAATTGCAGCTGTTGCAGATGGATTTTTGTCAGGTCGCCGGCAAACGGGCTGGTCAGGCTGAACGCCCCGGCCGGGCCATCCAGCGCAGCCTTGAAATGACCGAGGTAGTTGCCGTCGGTGTAAGACACTTCACCGTTGAAACTGCGCAGCGCCACGGCCGGCTCGTCGATCAGCGGATAGAGGCTGTGCCACGGGAAGTCCAGCCAGTCGACTTTTGCCGTCGCGCTCAGGCCTTTGCTCCAGTCGACAGCGCCGCTGAGCTTGAGGTTTTGCTTGTCGTTGGCGCTTAGGTCAAGGCCAGCGATTTGTGCGCCGCTGGCGTCGACCTTGCCTTGCAGCAGCAACGCGATCGGCCCTTTCTCCGCTGGTAGCGTGGCGGTGCCATGCAACTGGTAACCGTTTTTCAGGTCGCCATCGCCCGTCAGGTCGACGTTATTGAGTTGCAGGGTGTCGGGCAAATCGGCAGCTGGTTTGAAGCCGTTGGCGGTGATGCGCACCTTCGCCGGGAGGTTTTCCACCAGTGGCTGCAGCTCGCCGGTCAGTTGCCCGTTCAGGTAGCCGCTGCTGTCGGCGGTCAGGTTGAGCGTCTTCAGCAAGTTGCCGTCGGCCTTCAAGTTCAGCGACCAGGGCTGCGGGGCCGGCAGGGTCAGTGTGCCCTCGGCCTTCAGCGGCCAATCGCCCGACGGCTGGAGCAAACCGGACAGATTGAGACTCAGTTCATCGCGCTGCAATTTTATCGAATCGATCTGCAGCCCCTGCGAGGTCCAGTGCGCCGCCAGTTGCAGCCCTTTCAACGCTTCGCTGCCGTTGAATATCAGGCTGCCGATCTGCACGTCGCCCAGTTCCAGCGCCAAGGGCAACTTCAAGTCCGGCAGGGTGATCGGCCCGCTGTTTTGGTCTTCCGGCCCCGGCGGCAGTTGCAGGCTGATTTGATCGGCTTTCAACTGTTCGATGCACAGGGTCATGCGCAGCAGGCACGCCGGTGACCAGGCGAAAATTGCTTTGCTCAGTTCAACCCGACTGCTGTCCTGTTGCCAGACCAGGTGGTCGGCGCTCCACTGCCCGCCGAGCCGCCCCTGAAAATGGTCGACGCTCAAGCCCGGCACCCAACCCAGCGC
>JALYPE010000404.1 GCA_030856525.1 Pseudomonadota bacterium
AACCACGACTCTGCGGGCGACCGTCACGCGCGCCAGCGACAGGCGTTGCACCACGCGCGAGCGCAAAAAACCATCGAAGAAAACCCATTCACTGGTGTGTCCGAAAGCTTCCTGTCGATGCTGCAATTGCTTCCACAACGGCAGGAGGATGTGCTGAAACACTACCGTTAGCGGGTAACTGGAAAAAATCTGTCCATAGACCTGATCAAGTTGCACCACATCGAAATCGCTGACCGCAGACTTGAGCTGCTCCTGCCATTGTGCATGGTCGGTTTGCACCAGCTCACGGGGGAGGATGTGCGATAGAACCTGAAGGGGCGCGGTTTTGACCAGTATCTTGCCGACTTTACTAACGGCGACGCCGCGATCAATCCAGTCGAGAATACTGCGCACCCGTTCAATATCGCTCATAGCGTACAGGCGATGCCCGCTATCAGTGCGCGTTGGCTGGATCAGGCCGTACCGGCGTTCCCAGGCACGCAAGGTAACCGGATTGACCCCGGTCAGCCGCGCCACCTCACGAATGGGATGCAGCAGTTCCGAGCCAGGAGCGGTAACGGTAGCGGGCTGGAGAGCCGGGGCATTGTCAGTGATGACAGGCATTTAACAATTCACATCCTTGTACGATTTGGATCCCATTGTAACCTTCTGTGGCCGGGATAATTCAAGGCACCGATGATTGACCTGCCGTGCGGGCCACCCCTATAGAATGCGGAACGTTTTTTGCTGATTGCACAGGCGCAGCTCCTACCCCCGCTGCGCCTGCGTCGCTCCTACCCGGAGCAACGCATCAGTCTCATGGAGATACACAATGTCTACCTCACCCGTCACGCTGATGGTCGCCCGTCGCGTTGCCGAAGGTCGTTATCAGGATTTGATGGCCTGGCTGCGCGAAGGCGAACAGCTGGCCACCGATTTTCAAGGTTATCTCGGCTCTGGCGTGCTTGCACCGCCTCCCGAGGATGATGAATTCCAGATCATTTTCCGTTTCGCCGATGAGCAGACAATGCACGCCTGGGAGCATTCCGCCTCGCGGACCGCTTGGCTGGAGCGCGGCAGTGACTTGTTTGCCGATCCCACCGAGCATCGGGTCAGTGGCATCGAGGGCTGGTTTGGCGCGACAGGCCAGCGTCCGCCGCGCTGGAAACAGGCAGTGGCGATCTGGCTGGCATTTTTTCCGGTGTCGCTGATGTTCAACTTTGGACTGGGACCCTTGCTCGATGAGTTGAGCCTGCTGCCTCGGGTGTTGATCAGCACGCTGTGCCTGACGCCATTGATGGTTTACCTGTTTATCCCGCTGTCGACCCGACTGCTGGCCGGTTGGCTAAACACCCCGACGATTCCACGCAAAACCATCAACCCGTAGGAGCAAGCTTGCTTGCGAAGAACGATGACCCGGTCATCCCATGGAACCGTGTTTCCATTGATCGCGAGCAAGCTTTGCTCCCACCAGGCTTTGCGCCCATAGAGGTGTGAAGCCCGCGTCACTGGTATAGTTTTTGTTCTCACCGCGACGCGAGCCGTTCATGACCTCTTCATCTGCCCCGATCCTCATCACCGGTGCCGGCCAGCGTGTCGGCCTGCACTGCGCACAGCGCTTGCTCGAAGACGGCCACCCGGTGATTTTCACCTACCGCAGCGAGCGCAGCGGCGTGCAGACGTTGCGCGACCTCGGGGCAACGGCGCTGTTCGCGGACTTCGCCACTGAGGCGGGCATCCTGGCCTTCATCAGCGAACTGAAAACCCACACCGACAGCCTCAGGGCCATCGTGCACAACGCTTCCGAGTGGCTGGCAGAACCCCCGGACACCGACGCCACAGCGTTTACCCGTATGTTCAACGTGCACATGCTGGCGCCCTACCTGATCAACCTGCAGTGCGCCGATCTGCTGCAACGGTCAACGCCAGCCGACATCGTGCACATCAGTGACGACGTGACCCGCAAGGGCAGCAGCAAACACATGGGTTACTGTGCGAGCAAGGCCGGGCTCGACAGCCTGACGCTGTCCTTCGCCGCCCGGTACGCGCCCGCCATCAAGGTCAACGGCATCGCGCCGGCCCTGCTACTGTTCAACCCTGAAGACGACGCGGCGTACCGCACCAAGGCACTGGCGAAATCCGCACTGGGCATCGAACCCGGCGGCGAAGTGATTTACCAGAGCCTGCGTTACCTGCTCGACAACCCTTATGTCACCGGCACTACCCTGACCGTCAACGGCGGCCGGCACATAAAATAAGCGGCCCCGCGAGGATGCTCCATGACGTTATCCCTGCACCACAATTCCCTGCCCGAGAACTATCGCGACATTCTCATCGGCCTGGGGGAGAATCCCGACCGCGAAGGCCTGCGCGATACACCGGTGCGCGCGGCCAAAGCCATGCAGTACCTGTGTCATGGCTATGAACAAAGTATCGAAGAAATCGTCAATGGCGCATTGTTTGCCTCGGACACCGATGAAATGATCATCGTCGCCGACATCGAGCTCTATTCGTTGTGCGAACACCATTTGCTGCCCTTCATCGGCAAGGCCCATGTGGCCTATATTCCAACGGGCAAAGTGCTGGGGCTGTCGAAGATTGCGCGGTTGGTGGACATGTTCGCCCGACGCCTGCAGATCCAGGAAAACCTCACCCGGCAAATCGCCGATGCGGTGCAGCAAGTGACCGATGCCGCCGGCGTCGCGGTGGTCATCGAGGCGCGGCACATGTGCATGATGATGCGCGGTGTCGAGAAACAGAATTCGACCATGAACACCTCGGTGATGCTCGGTGCCTTTCGCGACTCGAGCAACACTCGTCAGGAATTCCTGCAATTGATTGGACGGAGCAAGTAGCAATGCCACAACTTCAACCTGGCACCGCACGCATCCGGGTCAAGGACCTGTGCCTGCGGACCTTCATCGGCATCAACGAGGATGAAATCCTCAACAAGCAGGATGTCTTGATCAACCTGACCATCTTGTACGCGGCCCAGGAAGCGGTGCGCGACAACGACATCGAGCACGCGCTGAACTACCGCACCATCACCAAGGCGGTCATCGCCCATGTCGAAGGCAATCGCTTCGCCTTGCTGGAACGCCTGACCCAGGAAATTCTCGATCTGGTGATGGTCAACGAATCAGTGCAATACGCTGAAGTCGAAGTCGACAAACCCCACGCGCTGCGCTTTGCCGAATCGGTGTCGATTACGCTGGCGGCGGGTCGCTGATCGCGTCTGGCGTATTGGTCGTCAGGCTTTTATCATCCGCGCCAACCATTGATTCACAGAGGCCGTCATGACCGATCAACAACGCCTGGAACTTGAAGCCGCCGCCTTTCGCCGGCTCGTCGCGCACCTCGACAGCCGCAAGGATGTGCAGAATATCGACCTGATGAACCT
>JALYPE010000439.1 GCA_030856525.1 Pseudomonadota bacterium
CCGACGTCGATGCTGTCGCCGATCTTCAGCTCCAGCGCGGTCAGCAATCGTGCTTCGACCCATGCTTCACCGGGTTTTGGCCCGCCGCCGACTTCTTCCGGCGCGAAAGGCGCCGGGGCGCTTTTCAGTTCGCCGCGCAGGGGGTAAACGTCGTCCGCCGCTTTGATGCTCGACAACTGAATGCCGTTGTCGGTGGCAATGACGCTGGAAAATTCCACGACCTGCGCGTGCTCAAGCCCCAGTGAGGTGCCGCTACTGATCTGTTCCGGTCGCGCCGGCGAGCTGCCTTCAAGGAGCAGGTCGGCGCCGAGGAACTCGGTGGCGCGCAGCATCATGGCGCCGTTAAGCCGAGCGCCGAAATAACCGATCGCGGTACTCGCGGCCACGGCGACCAGCAGGGCGAAAAACAAGACGCGCAACTCACCCGCGCGGGCATCGCGCAGCAATTGGCGGATGGCGAGACTGAACAGGCGCAACAGCGGCAGGCGTGCCATCAAGGCTCCAGAGGGGCGACCAGCAGGCCGGCTTCAAGGCGGATCAGGCGCCGGCAGCGATGTGCCAGGCGTTCGTCGTGGGTGACCAGCACCAGGGTCGTACCGCGCTCCTTGTTCAATTCGAACAGAAGATCGCTGATGCGCTCGCCGGTGTGGCTGTCGAGGTTGCCGGTGGGTTCATCAGCGAACAGCACATCCGGTTCGGCGGCAAACGCCCGGGCAATGGCCACGCGTTGTTGCTCGCCGCCGGAGAGCTGGCGCGGCGAGTGAGTCAGACGCTGGCCGAGGCCTACCCGTTGCAGCAATTGGGTGGCACGTTCGCGGGCATCCTTGCGACCGTCCAGTTCCAGCGGCAGCATGACATTTTCCAGGGCGTTGAGACTGTCGAGCAGTTGAAATGACTGGAACACGAATCCCACGTGTTCGGCGCGAATGCGTGCGCGCTGGTCTTCGTCGAGATTGCTCAGTGCCTGGCCGGCGAGGGTGACTTCGCCGCTGCTCGGCAGGTCGAGTCCGGCGAGCAGGCCGAGGAGGGTGGATTTGCCTGAACCGGACGCGCCGACGATAGCCAGGCTATCGCCCTTGTTCAGTTCCAGGCTGAGTTCGTGCAGGATAGTCAGTTCACCTTCCGCGCTGGGAACCACTTTGCTGAGGTTCTTCGCGGTGAGAATGCTTGCGCCCATGGAGAATCCGATGCGAGTGTGGTTTTTGAGTGCTGGCCTGGCCTTGATGTGCATGGCCCAGAACGCAGCGGCGGGTACAGTCCTGATCGTTGGCGATAGTATCAGCGCCGGTTTCGGCCTGGATACCCGCTTGGGGTGGGTGTCATTGCTTGAGCAGCGGCTCAAGCGCGAAGGTTTCGACGATAAGGTGGTCAATGCGTCCATCAGCGGCGACACCAGTGCCGGAGGTCAGGCGCGCCTGCCCGCGCTGCTTGCAGAGCATAAGCCGGAACTGGTTATCCTCGAGTTGGGCGGCAACGACGGCCTGCGCGGAATGCTTCCGACGCAATTGCAACAAAACCTTGCAGCGATGATCGACAGCTCCCGCGCCAGTGGTGCCAAGGTGTTATTGCTCGGTATGCAGCTTCCGCCTAATTATGGCGCGCGCTATACCCAGGCTTTTGCCGAGGTCTACCCCACCCTGGCGGAGCAGAAAAAAGTACCGCTGGTGCCGTTTTTTCTCGAAGGGGTGGGCGGTCATCCGGACCTGATGCAGGCCGATGGCTTGCACCCGGCTGCGGGGGCTCAGGACAAGTTGCTGGAAAATGTCTGGCCGGCGCTGAAACCGCTGCTTTGACGCTTTTCTAGTGGCGACGTTTCGGCTAAGGTGGCGCCCCCGATTTGGAGCCCCCGATGCCGCGTCCCGCCTGGTCCCTTTTTGCCTACCAACTGATCGAGCCTGACGAGCAGCTGGACCTGTTCGCCTGTCAGGAAGTGCGGGTGCATCTGGTGACGCGTCAACTTGAGCTTGGCGGCTCAGCGGATCGCACATTGTGTGGCAGCTTGTTGCCGGCACAGCCGCGCTGGTCAACCGTTGATCGCCGGGTGTTTCAGGACCAGCGCCTGTGTTCCCTGTGCCGGGCCATTCTCGAGTCGCAAAAACGCGGCACATCGCCGATCTGGCCAGAGCTGCGTTTCGAGCTCTAGGCGCTGGCGCAGGCCGCGATCTTTTCCCGGCCAAGGGCGGTCCATCGGTGAGTCTCCCCGAAATTCCGGACGCCGGTGTACAATCCGTTTTTTATACCCTTGTCGATCATGCGAAGGATTTTCCGGATGTTGCCGCGTTTTCCTGCCGTCACCCGCTGCCTGACTCTTGCCGCCCTGTGCGTGGCAGGTCCCGCTGCAGCATTGGAGCTGCCCCTGCCGCCACCCGGTGAAGACATCATCGGCCAGGTGCAAGTGATCAAGGCCAAGTACGAAGACACTTTTGCCGACCTTGGCACGACTTACGATCTGGGCTATTCGGAAATGGTTGCGGCCAACCCGGGCGTCGATCCCTGGTTGCCGGGCGCCGGCACAGAGATCGTGCTGCCAACGCGCTTCATCCTGCCGCCGGGCAAGCGTGAAGGGATCGTCATCAATCTGGCTGAATACCGCCTCTATTACTTCCCCAAGGGTCGCGACGTCGTTTACACCTTCCCGCTGGGCATCGGTCGTGAGGGCTGGGGATCGCCGATTGCGCACACCAGCATCATTCGCAAGACACCGAACCCCACCTGGACACCGCCTGCGTCGATCAAGGCCGAACACGCCGCCGATGGTGATCCGCTGCCAAACGTAGTGCCAGCCGGTCCGGACAATCCATTGGGTCCGTTCAAGTTCACCTTGGGCACACCGGGTTACCTGATCCACGGATCGAACAAGAAGTTCGGCATTGGCATGCGCACCAGCCACGGCTGCTTCCGCATGTTCAACAACAACGTGCTGGAGATGGCCGATATGGTCCCCGTCGGTACATCGGTGCGTATCATCAGCGATCCTTACAAGTTCGGTGTGAGCGGCGGCAAGGTTTATCTCGAAGCGCACACGCCGCTGGACGACAAGGGCAATCCTTCAGTGGTCGACAAGCACACCGCTGTGATCAACGCCATGCTCAAGCGTGAGGACATCACCAACAACCTGCGCATGAACTGGGATGTCGTGCGGGACGTGGTCGCTGCTGAAGATGGCCTGCCGGTTGAAATCGGCGTGCCTAGCGCGTCGGCGCCGATGGTCTCGAGCGCACCGCTCGACCCTCTGCAGTAACGTTTGAAAAAACCCGCCGAGGCTGACTGCTTTGGCGGGTTTTTTATTGCCTGAAGCAAACGTCAGGCAATAAAAAAGCCGACCCAAAAAATGGGTCGGCTTGATAACAATCCCGAAGGACTATTACTTGCGGCTAGCTTTTTCCAGCATGCGCAGTGCACGCTCGTTAGCTTCGTCAGCAGTCTGTTGTGCTTTTTGAGCAGCAGCCAGAGCTTCATCAGCTTTACGGTAAGCTTCGTCTGCACGAGCCTGGGAGCGAGCTGCTGCGTCTTCGGTAGCAGTCAGACGTGCTTCGGTTTCTTTCGATGCGCTGCTGCAACCGGTAGCCAGAACTGCGGCCAGAGCCAGAGCAGAGAATTTCAGAACGTTGTTCATCGTGTTCCCCTTCAAGGACTTTCTATTAAGTAGCTGTCTCCTCAGAGTGAGGAAATAGCCGGCGTACATACTACCCATTACTTGTAGTAAGTAAACGGACGTGAAGCAAGAAGCCAAAAAAATTGTAGGCGTTGATTCTTTTTCGAGCAACTTTTAACTGCACGGTGTAACGAATATCCAGCTACAACCCCCGTACAGAGCGAGTTTGCCAAAAAAAGTTCCCCGCCCACGCGACTGGTTGGCAGTCTTAACTAAAGTCTGCGTATATGCGTTCGTCTACACTTTTGTTCGGATTTTGCGCAGCGCCTCTCATAATCTTTATCCATGTTGAGGTGACTTTAAAAGGGCGTGCTCGTCTTAAGTCTCAACATCCGGCAATGTTCGGGCTGTCGACCTGCAAAGAGCATCGGTCGCGCCGCCTCTGCGTCACCCGGAGCAGCACCTGCAAACCTGCGCGATGACGAGCGTACCTTGAGCAAAACTGCCAATGGTGCCTACTATTTCATCACGTGCCCGGTTGTGCGAGATGTGCAGCTTTTTCGGTGTCCTTTCCGGCACGGGGTGGCGTAGATGTTCCTTCGCCGGAAAAACATCGGTAAGGTAGGGGTCAGAATTCAAGACCCGCGAGGAGTAGTGATGAGCGAGGCGTTGTCCATCCAACATGACCAGGCTGGTCATCAGTTCGAGACCACTGTGGACGGTCATCGTGCCTACCTGACCTACATGGATCTGGGAAAACAGACCCTGGATATCTATCGCACGTTTGTGCCCAATGCGCTGCGTGGCCGCGGCATCGCTGCAGCCCTCACCGAGAAGGCCTTGCAGTACGCCGACGAAATGGGCTACACGGTGATTCCATCATGCTCTTACGTCGAGCGTTACATGGAGCGTCACCAGCGGCATGCCGCCAAGCTGAGCCAGTAATCAGCGGCTGGCAGCGAACATAAAAAAACGCCGGGTTCAAGCCCGGCGTTTTTGTGTGCGGC
This sequence comes from Pseudomonadota bacterium, assembly GCA_030856525.1. Classification (GTDB taxonomy): domain Bacteria; phylum Pseudomonadota; class Gammaproteobacteria; order Pseudomonadales; family Pseudomonadaceae; genus Aquipseudomonas. Next base: position 4,603 of record JALYPE010000439.1, read on the forward strand.
AAACAGTAATCAGGCGCGAGTACGTTTCGGCAACACATCCTTGAGCTTGGCATGCATGCTGCGCAAGGTGTTTTCGGTGGCGGACCAGTCGATGCAGGCATCAGTGACCGACACGCCGTATTGCAGATCGGCGAGGTCTTTCGGAATGGCCTGG
>JALYPE010000452.1 GCA_030856525.1 Pseudomonadota bacterium
AGCCCGCTCCCACATTGAGCCGCGTTTATTCAGACGACGCTTATCAACTGTGGGAGCGGGCTTGCTCGCGAAGGCCGCACCGCGGGTTTTACTCAATCCAGTGTAGAACCACTTACCGCAACACCACGCTCCGGAAAGAACAGGCGCTGCAACTCGGTGCCGGGGTTTTCGGCGCGCATGAACGCTTCGCCCACCAGAAACGCGAACACGTCGCTGATTTCCATCAGCTCAACGTCGGCCCGATTGAGGATGCCGCTTTCCGTGATTACCAGACGATCACGCGGAATACGCGGTAACAGATCCAGCGTGGTTTCCAGATTGACGTCGAAGGTATGCAGGTTGCGGTTGTTGATGCCCAGCAGTGGCGTATCGAGGGTTTTCAGTGCCCGGTCCAGTTCGTCACCGTCGTGCACTTCCACCAGCACATCGAGGCCAACGCTTTTCGCGACTGCCGCCAGCTCGGCCATCTTCACGTCGTCCAGCGCAGAAACGATCAACAGTACGCAGTCCGCACCCAATGCACGGGCTTCGACGATCTGGTAAGGGTCGATCATGAAATCCTTGCGGATCACTGGCAGGTTGCAGGCAGCCCGCGCCTGCTGCAGGTATGCATCGGCGCCCTGGAAGTAATCGATATCGGTGAGCACCGACAGGCACGTTGCGCCGCCTTTCTCGTAGCTTTTGGCGATGTCGGCAGGCACGAAGTTTTCGCGGATCACACCTTTGCTCGGCGATGCTTTTTTGATTTCAGCAATCACCGCGGGCTCTTTCAGCTTGGCCTGAGCGATCAGTGCCTTGGCGAAACCACGGGGTGCATCGGCCGCCTTGGCCAGACTTTCCAGTTCGGCGAGACTCACACGAGCGCTGCGCTCGGCGACTTCTTCGACTTTGCGCGCCAGAATGTTTTCCAGAACCGTCGGTACACTCATCCCTCATTCTCCACTCTGAATACCGCGGTAAATGCACCCAGCTCCTCAAGCTTTTCCCGAGCGAGGCCGGTGTGCAGCGCGTCGTGCGCCAGGGCAACGCCCTCTTTCAAACTGGTCGCCAGGTCGGCGGCGTACAACGCCGCACCGGCATTGAGCACGATCATTTCGGCGGCTTTCTGACCGTTCTCGGTCTTGCGCTTGCCGAGGGCATCGCGAATCAGCTCAAGCGAAGCGGCCGGGCTTTCCACCGCCAGACCATGCAGGCTCTGGCTCTTCATGCCCAGGTCTTCAGGCTCGACCCAGTACTCGGTGACCTGATCATTCTTCAATTCCGCGACAAAGGTCGGCGCGGCCAGACTGAATTCGTCGAGGCCGTCCTTGGAATGCACCACCAACACATGCTTGCTGCCCATGCGCCGCAAGACTTCGGCCAACGGCCGGCACAACGCCTGGCTGAACACGCCGACGACTTGATGCTTCACGCCGGCCGGATTCGTAAGCGGGCCGAGCATGTTGAACAAGGTGCGCAGACCCAGCTCGCGGCGTGGGCCGGCGGCGTGTTTCATCGCGCTGTGATGCGTCTGGGCAAACATGAAACCGATGCCGACGTTGTCGATGCAACGCGCAACCTGGACCGGCGTCAGGTTCAGATAGATACCGGCCGCTTCAAGCAGATCGGCGCTGCCACTTTTGCCTGAAACCGCACGGTTGCCGTGTTTGGCCACGGTGCAACCCGCCGCCGCGACGACAAAGGAGGAAGCGGTCGAGACATTGAAGATGTTCGCACCGTCGCCGCCGGTGCCGACCACGTCGACCACGCCATCAAGTGTCTTCAGTTCGACCTTGTCCGCCAGCTCGCGCATGACCGACACCGCGCCGACGATCTCGTCGATGCTTTCGCTCTTCATGCGCATGGCCATCATGAACGCACCGATCTGCGCGTCGGTGCATTGCCCCGTCATGATTTCGCGCATGACATCGCGCATTTCATCGGTGCTGAGGTCGAGTTGATCGACGATACGGCTCAGGGCAGTCTTGATATTCATGGAAAGTCCTTAGCGCGTGCCGCCGGTTTGTTTGAGGAAGTTGGCGAACAGCTCGTGGCCCTGCTCGGTGAGGATGGACTCGGGGTGAAATTGCACACCTTCGATGTTCAGCGTCTTGTGGCGCAGGCCCATGATTTCGTCGACTGTGCCGTCTTCGAGCTGAGTCCAGGCAGTCAGCTCCAGGCAGTCCGGCAGAGTTTCGCGTTTTACGACCAACGAGTGATAGCGCGTAACCGTCAGCGGATGATTCAGCCCATCGAACACGCCTTTGTCTTCGTGGAATACCGGACTTGTCTTGCCGTGCATGACCTGGCGAGCGCGGACCACATCGCCGCCAAAGGCCTGGCCAATCGATTGATGGCCCAGGCAGACGCCGAGAATCGGCAACTTGCCGCCGAAGTGTTTGATCACGTCGATCGAGACGCCGGCTTCGTTCGGCGTGCACGGGCCGGGGGATACAACAATCCGCTCGGGGTTGAGCGCTTCAATTTCGGCGATGGTGAGTTCATCGTTGCGCACGACTTTAACCTGGGAGCCAAGCTCACCGAGGTATTGCACAACGTTGTAAGTAAAAGAGTCGTAGTTATCGATCATCAGCAACATGGCGTTAAGAACCTCTTGAATTCACTGACTTCAGTTCAGCCTTCGGATGCGTTGCCCGCAGCGTCCTGCACTTTGTCGGTCGCTGAATCGCGCCTCAAAGCGGTTTGTCGTGCGGGTAAAGAAGGCAAAGCGATGAAAATCCGGCCGGGCCGGCAGAAGGATTCAGGCGCGCCAACGCCAACGGGCGTGTGCCTTGATGACTTGATCCAGAAGTTTGCTGACGATCAACACGGGGAAGGTCTCATTTATGCGTCTGGGCACAGTAACTTAGCTGGGCAGAGCGTGCAATATGGGCGATTGAAGCGCGTCTGACATTCCAACGGGTTCGCGCCAAACGGCAACACGCTCTATAGTTTTTGGCACCGTCGTTTCACTCACCAAAACAATAACAAAACGGATTTGCCCATGCACAGACAGAAACTGGCTGTACCGCTCGCCGGCTGCTTGCTCGCCATGGCCTGCACCCAGGCGATCGCGGCGCCCAACCCCTACTCGAACTTCATCGTATTTGGCGACAGCCTGAACGATGCCGGGCAGTTTACGGATATCGGCGGTCCCTCGGGCTCGACCCTGCGGTTCACCAACCGCACCGGACCACTTTATCGGGATGGCAGTGGTGAGGTGTTTTCCGACAACTCGACGCAGCTGCTGGGTAGCCAGCTCGGGTTTTCCGCGGATCAGACCGCCGCCTCAACCTCGGCGGCACGTGCGCGCCAGGGCTTGCCGGACGGTAATAACTGGGCAGTGGGCGGTTACCGCACCGATCAGATCCTGACGTCGATCACCACCGCTTCCGCCACCGGCGAACGTGCGCGCCTGGGTTATCTGCCGAGCAATGGTTTTCGCGCCGATCCGAATGCTCTTTATTACCTGTCCGGAGGCGGCAACGATTTTCTTCAGGGGCGGGTGCAAAGCGGCGCACAGGCCAACGCTGCAGCGGACCGGCTGGCCAACAGCGTGCAGGTGCTGCAAACCGCCGGTGCCCGCTATGTCATGGTCTGGCTGCTGCCGGACCTGGGCCTGACTCCGGCCATCAATGGCACGCCCCTGCAGGCCGGCACTTCACAGCTGAGTGCCGCCTTCAACCGGCAGTTGGTGACTCGACTGGCAGGGATCGACGCCGAAATCATCCCACTCAATGTGCCGCTACTGTTACAGGAAACCTTTGCTGACCCGGCGCGATTTGGCCTGGCTACCGGCCAGAACCTGATCGGCACCTGCTTCAGCGGCAACGGCTGCGTGGAAAATCCGCTGTATGGCATCAACAGCGCCACGCCGGATCCGAGCAAGCTGGTCTACAACGATGGTGTGCACCCGACCGAATCCGGGCAGCGACTGATTGCCGATTACGCCTACTCCCTGCTGGCGGCGCCCTGGGAGCTGACGCTCTTGCCGGAAATGGCCCACGCCACATTACGTGCGCATCAGGATGAATTGCGCAGCCAGTGGCAATCGGACTGGGAAGACTGGCAGGCCATCGGTCAGTGGCGGGCGATCGTCGCCGGTGGCGGCCAGCACCTGGATGTGGACGGCCAAACCAGCGGCGCCAGCGCCGATGGCAGTGGTGCCAACGTGAACATCGGTGGCAGCTACCGTCTAAACGAGGCCTGGCGTGTGGGCGTTGCGGCGGGTTTCTATCGGCAGAATCTGGAAGCTGGCAGTAACGATTCGGACTACAAACTGAACAGCTATCTGGCCACCGCGTTTGCTCAGTTTCAACACAATCGCTGGTGGGCCGATGCCGCGTTGACCGGCGGAAAACTGGACTACGACAACCTCAAGCGCAAGTTTGACCTCGGCCCCGGTGAGGGCGCGGAAAAAGGTGACACTGACGGACATCTCTGGGCGTTCAGCACGCGTCTCGGTTATGACATTGCACAACCGGGCAGCGATTGGCATTTGTCGCCGTTCATCAGCGCCGACTACGCGAAGGTGGAAGTCGACGGTTATTCGGAGAACAGCAACCGCTCCACCGCGTTGCGCTTTGATGATCAGCAGCGCGATTCCAAACGGCTGGGCGCGGGGCTGCAAGGCAAGTACCAGATCACCGCGCAGACTCAGGTGTTTGGCGAATATGCCCACGAGCGTGAATATGAGGATGACATGCAGAAAGTGAACATCGCCCTCAATAGCCTGCCCTCGCTTGATTTCAGGCTGGACGGCTATACGCCGCAAAGTCATTTGAATCGTGTGAGCCTGGGGATCAGCCACAAGTTGACGGCCGACCTGGCGTTGCGCGGCGGTTATACGTTGCGCAAGGATGATGATTTCACCCAGCAAGGCATCAATGTCGGGGTGGCGCTGGACTTCTGAATTGCGGGCAATAAAAAACGCGGCGCCCTCACAGGCGCCGCGTCTTTTTGTGCCGTGCGAGTGGCTCAGCTATCCGGCGTTTGCTCGGCCAGTGCCACCGCACGGAACATCGCGCGGCGTTTGTTCAGGGTTTCTTCCCATTCCAGCGCCGGCACCGAGTCGGCGACGATGCCGCCACCGGCTTGTACGTGCAGTTCGCCGTTCTTGATCACCGCCGTGCGGATCGCAATCGCGGTGTCCATGTTGCCGTTCCAGGCGAAGTAACCGACAGCACCGCCATAGACGCCACGCTTGACCGGTTCCAGTTCGTCGATGATTTCCATCGCGCGGATTTTCGGCGCACCGGACAAGGTGCCTGCCGGCAGAATCGCCCGCAGTGCGTCCATTGCGGTCAGCCCGGCTTTCAGTTGCCCGGTGACGTTGGAAACGATGTGCATCACATTGGAATAACGCTCGATCACCATTTTCTCGGTGAGCTTCACCGAACCGATTTCCGAAACGCGACCGGTGTCGTTGCGCCCGAGGTCGATGAGCATCAGGTGCTCGGCGATTTCCTTGTCGTCGGACAGCAGGTCTTTTTCCAGCGCCACGTCTGCTTCTTCGGTGGCCCCACGCGGGCGGGTGCCGGCGATCGGGCGCACGGTGATCAGGTTGTCCTCGACGCGCACCAGCACTTCCGGCGAACTGCCGACGACGTGGAAGTCGCCGAAGTTGAAGAAGTACATGTAGGGCGTCGGATTGAAGCAACGCAGCGCCCGGTACAGGTCGATCGGGGCAGCTTTGAAGTCGATCGACATGCGCTGCGACGGCACGACTTGCATGCAGTCGCCGGCCAGAATGTATTCCTTGATGGTGTCGACGGCTTTTTCGTAATCGCTCTGCGTGAAGCTCGAACGGAACACCGGGTCGGCCGACTGCTGCTTGCTGAAATCCAGGCCCCGACGCGGAGTGATTGGCTGGCGCAGTTGCTCCAGCAGTTCTTCGAGACGCGCCTGACCTTGCTCGAACGCATCGTCCTGCGACGGATCGGCGAGGACGATCGCGTGCATCTTGCCGGCGAGGTTGTCGAACACCACCACTGCGTCGGAGACCATCAGCAGAATGTCTGGCACGCCCAGCGGATCCGGGTTCGGGCATTTGCCCAGACGCTTTTCCACGTAGCGCACGCAGTCATAACCGAAATAACCCACCAGACCGCCATTGAAGCGCGGCAGGCCGGGGATGGTCGGCACGTTGTAGCGGGCCTTGAACGCTTCGACAAATGCCAGCGGATCTTCGACGTCGTGGCTTTCGATCTCGACGCCGTCATCGGTCACGCTGACGTGATGGTCATGCACGCGCAGCACCGTGCGGCATGGCAGCCCGATGATCGAATAACGGCCCCACTTCTCCCCGCCCTGTACCGATTCCAGCAGGTAGGAATTGGGCTTGTCAGCCAGTTTCAGGTAGATCGACAGCGGCGTGTCGAAGTCGGCCAGCGTTTCACAGGCGAGCGGGACGCGGTTGTAGCCGGCAGCAGCCAAACGCAGGAATTCTTCACGGATCATGGGGTAGCCTCGTGGCTTGAGGGTGTAACAGTCAGGTATGCAAACGCGCCGGGATGCCGGCCAGGATCAAGTCAGGCGCGCCAACGCCAGCGAGCCAGGGCCTTGATGACTTTCATCCAGAGTTTGCGAGTGACCACCACGATGGCGTTTCCAGAATAGGGTTGAGCAGCGTCGGGCAACGTTATCCCAGAGGCCAGATCCAGGCAACCGGGAATTAATTTGCGCAAATCGTCGATCACCAGCGCCGGCGATTCTTCGGCGATGGGCCGGCCATGGTTGTAGCCATAACTGAGGGCTACGCATTTGACCCCCGCCGCTTTCGCCGCCAGCACATCGCTGCGCGAGTCACCGACGAACAAGGATTGCGAGGCGGGAATATTGGCCATTGTCATCACGAAGAACAGCGCCGCCGGGTCAGGTTTTTTCTGCGGCAGGGTGTCGCCGCCAATGATCCATTTGAAGTAACGGCCGATCTTCATCTGATCCAGCAACGGCGCGACGAAGCGTTCCGGCTTGTTGGTGATCAGCGCCATCGCCACGCCCTGTTTGCTCAGCCACTTCAGGGTGTCGCGCACGCCTGGGTAAACGACAGTCAGGTTGTGATTTTCGCTGTACGCGTCCATGAAGATGTTCAGTGCGGCTTCAGCTTCAACGTCGTCGACCGTGGAATGCTCGATTCCACCTGCCAGTGCCCGACGAACCAGGACCGGCGCGCCATTGCCGACCCACTCCCGGACCGAGGCGAGACCGGCCGGCGCGCGGCCAAGCTTGAGCAGCATAGTGTCCACAGCTGCTGCGAGGTCCGGGACCGAATCGATCAGCGTGCCATCCAGATCGAACATCACCAGCCGTGGCAGCCGCCCCGGAAACAGTTGCTCAAAGCCGCTCATGGGTGGGCCAGCGCCAGTTCGGAGCGCATCTTTTCGATCACTTCCTGGTAGTTCGGCGCATTGAAGATCGCCGAGCCGGCGACAAAGGTGTCGGCGCCAGCGGCGGCGATTTCACGAATGTTGTTCACGTTCACGCCGCCGTCGATTTCCAGGCGAATGTCGCGCCCGGACGCATCGATCAAGGCCCGCGCTTCACGCAGTTTGTCGAGGGTACCGGGGATGAACTTTTGCCCGCCGAAGCCCGGGTTGACGCTCATCAGCAAGATCATGTCGACCTTGTCCATCACGTACTTGAGCACGTCCAGCGGGGTCGCCGGGTTGAACACCAGGCCGGATTTGCAGCCACCTTCGCGAATCAGTTGCAGGGAGCGGTCGACGTGCTGCGTGGCTTCCGGGTGGAAGGTGATGTAGGTCGCGCCGGCTTCGATGAAGTCGCCGACGATGCGGTCCACCGGGCTGACCATCAAATGGGCGTCGATAGGTGCGGTGACGCCATACTTACGCAGCGCCGCGCAGACCATCGGGCCGATGGTCAGGTTCGGTACGTAATGGTTGTCCATGACATCGAAGTGCACGAAGTCGGCGCCGGCGGCCAGGACGTTGTCCACTTCTTCACCCAGGCGGGCGAAGTCGGCGGAGAGAATCGACGGAGCAATGACGAAGGGCTGCATGACGCACCTTTTTTGAACAGAATCACGATGGCGCGCATTGTATACCTCATGCTTTGGCGCGCGCACCGTGGCTAAGATGATTGGGCTGTTCTAGTACGCTGCCCGGTAGATCTTCTCGATATCCGCGGCGCTCAATTTGCGTGGATTGTTGCGCATCAAACGCTCGATCCCCGCCGCCTCTGCCGCCATGGCCGGGATCGCGTCTTCGGGCACGTTGAAGCTGCGCAGGCCGCGGGGGATTTCCACGGCGGCGCAGAGGGCGGTCATCGCTTCGACGGCTTTGTCCGCCGCATCATTGGCGCTCAGGTGCGCGGTCTTCACGCCCATCGCTTCGGCAATGACCTGCATGCGCTCGACGCAGGCCATTTTGTTCCAGGTCATCACGTAGGGCAGCAACAACGCATTGCTCACGCCGTGGGCAATGTTGAAGCGCCCGCCCAATGGATACGCCAATGCATGCACCGCGCCGACCCCGGCATTGCCGAACGCCATGCCGGCCATCAGGCTCGCCGTGGCCATGTCTTCGCGCGCTTGCAGGTGAGACGGATTGGCGTAGGCC
>JALYPE010000453.1 GCA_030856525.1 Pseudomonadota bacterium
TCTCTGTTGAATGTCAGACCGCATTCGCGAGCAAGCCCGCTCCCACATTGAAAGTGTATCGGCCGTGAAGTGTGGGACACAAAAAAACCGGCCGAAGCCGGTTTTTTCATTTCTGCAGGATCAGAACGAAGCGTTCTGCAAACCGTCGAGGTAACGCTCGGCGTCCAGTGCGGCCATGCAGCCGGCGCCGGCCGAGGTGATCGCCTGGCGGTAAACATGGTCAGCCACATCACCAGCGGCGAAGATGCCTTCAATGTTGGTGGCGGTAGCGTTGCCTTCACGGCCGCCATGCACCACCAGGTAGCCGTCTTTCAACGTCAGCTGACCTTCGAACAGCGAGGTGTTCGGGGTATGGCCGATGGCAATGAACACGCCGTCGACTTTCAGTTCGTCGAAACTGCCGTCATTGTTCTTCAGACGGGCACCGGTGACACCCATGTTGTCGCCCAAAACTTCGTCCAGCGTCGCATTCAGCTTGAGGATGATTTTGCCTTCAGCGACCCGTGCGTGCAGCTTGTCGATCAGAATCTTCTCGGCGCGGAAAGTCTCGCGGCGGTGAATCAGGGTCACGGTGCTGGCGATGTTGGCCAGGTACAGCGCCTCTTCGACAGCGGTGTTACCGCCACCGACTACGGCAACCGGCTTGTTGCGATAGAAGAAACCGTCGCAGGTGGCGCAGGCCGAAACGCCCTTGCCCATGAACGCTTCTTCCGATGGCAGGCCGAGATAGCGAGCGCTTGCGCCAGTGGCGATGATCAGCGCGTCGCAGGTGTAAGTCGCGCTGTCGCCGGTCAGGCTGTAAGGCTTGGAGGCGAAGTCCACCGCGTTGATGTGATCAAAGACGATCTCGGTTTCGAAACGCTCAGCGTGCTCTTTCATCCGTTCCATCAATGCCGGGCCGGTCAGACCGTGGACATCGCCCGGCCAGTTGTCGACTTCGGTGGTGGTGGTCAGTTGACCGCCGGCCTGCATGCCGGTGATCAGCAGTGGCTTGAGATTGGCACGGGCCGCATAGACCGCGGCGCTGTAACCGGCAGGGCCGGAACCGAGAATAATCACTCGCGAATGACGGACTTCAGACATGACCTGCTCCTGTTGACCGGCCCGAAACATCTGGCGCGGAACGCCGGGTTGGCCGGCGGGAATAAAAAAGGACCGTTGAAAGCACTTGGGGAAGGCTTGAACTCGACAGTCCTGTAAAAGATTGGGTGCAGCGTATCGAGGGGGCGAAGATTAAGGAAATACCGAATAACAATCCAGCTCATAGGCGGTCTCTATTCGGTATCCACGAATCTATAGGCGCCTTTGTTACCGTTGATGTCGATGCTATCGCCGTCCTTTCGCCCGTGTGGCAAAGCCGGTAAGGTCGGCGCGTTTCCCCTTGCTCGGAGCATGATATGCCTGCACCCGTACTGTCCGGCCCGCAATACTTGCGCGAAGGACTCAAGCTGGTCTTGAGTCCCAGCCTGCGTTTATTCGTTTTGCTGCCACTGGCAATCAACCTGGTGCTGTTCGTCGGATTGATTTATCTGGCTGGCCATCAGTTCAGCCTGTGGGTCGACACGCTGATGCCATCGCTGCCGGAATGGCTGAATTTTCTCAGCTACGTACTGTGGCCGATCTTTGTGGTGCTGGTGGCCTTTATGGTGTTTTTCACTTTCACCATGCTCGCCAACATCATTGCCGCACCGTTCAACGGCTTCCTTGCCGAGAAAGTTGAAGTGGTGGTGCGCGGCACCGACGACTTCCCGGCCTTCAGTTGGGGCGAACTGATCGCCATGATTCCGCGCACGCTATCGCGGGAAATGCGCAAACTGGGCTATTTCCTGCCACGCGCCATCGGCCTGTTCATTCTCTCGTTCATACCGGTGCTCAACATCATTGCCGCGCCGCTGTGGTTACTGTTCGGCGTGTGGATGATGGCGATCCAGTACATCGACTACCCGGCGGATAACCACAAATTGGGCTGGAACGAGATGCTCGCCTGGCTGCGCGAAAAGCGTTGGCAGAGCATGAGTTTCGGCGGCAGTGTATATCTGGTATTGCTGATTCCGGTGGTCAATATTCTGATGATGCCGGCGGCGGTGGCGGGTGCGACGCTGTTCTGGGTTCGCGAGCGCGGTGCAGAAAATCTGGTAACTCAGCGCTGAGCCCGTCACAAATCCATCATCTAACCGTCACAACGACGAAATGGCCTCAGCCGACACTGAGGTCATGACTACAGCTCTGCATATCACCCTGATCACCGAAACCTTCCCTCCCGAAATCAACGGCGTGGCCAACACCCTTGGCCGCTTGTGCGACGGTCTACGTGCGCGCGGGCATCAAGTGGAGCTAGTGCGACCTCGACAGGGTTGCGACTCGCCGACAGGCAGCAGCGATGATTTGCTGTTGTGCCGGGGTTGGCCGCTGCCGGGCTATCCGGGCCTGCAATGGGGCCAGTCGTCGATGCACAAATTGTTGCGGCGCTGGCAGCGTCATCGGCCGGATGTGTTGTACATCGCCACCGAAGGCCCGTTGGGACTATCTGCATTGCGCGCCGCACGGCGCCTGGGGATTTCCGTGGTCAGCGGTTTTCACACCAATTTCCAGCAGTACACCAGCCAGTATGGACTGGGGATGCTCTCGCGTTTGCTGACACATTATTTGCGCTGGTTTCACAATCGCTCGACCTTGACTCTGGTGCCTAGCCTCAGCCAGCGGCTGGAACTGGAACGACGGCAATTCGAGCGACTGGCGTTGTTGTCCCGAGGGGTCGACAGCCAGCTGTTTAATCCGGTCAAACGCCTGCAGGCGCTGCGCGAGCAATGGGGTCTGGCGGAGGATGACATTGCCGTTATCCACGTAGGACGCCTGGCACCAGAAAAGAATCTTGGTGTACTCAAGCGTTGCTTCGAGCGGCTGCAAGGTACTTATCCACACCGCAACCTGAAGCTGATCGTCGTCGGTGACGGGCCGCAGCGGGCTGCTTTGCAACAGCAATTACCGCACGCGATCTTCTGCGGCGCTCAACGCGGCGAAGCGTTGGCCAGCCACTATGCCTCGGGGGATGTATTTGTTTTTCCAAGTCTGACCGAAACTTTCGGCAATGTGGTGCTCGAGGCGCTGGCGTCGGGGCTGGGTGTGGTGGCGTACGATCAGGCCGCGGCGGGCCAGCATATACGTCATGGCTACAACGGCGTGTTGGCGATGCCGGGTGATGAGGAGGCGTTTTGCGACGCGGCGGTGTGGTTGCTGGAAGAGCGCGAAACGCTACGCTGCGTGCGTCTGAACGCGCGGCAGCACGCGAGCCGTCAGGGCTGGGCAACGATTATCGAGCAGTTCGAGGGGCAGTTGCGCGGGGCTTGTCTGGGGGAAATGGTGGTGCCTAATGCACCGACCATTCCCTGAATATTGGGTGGCATGGATGCCGCCTTCGCGAGCAAGCCCGCTCCCACATTTAACCGAGATCTTCCAGATAAATCGGGTCGAATGTGGGAGCGGGCT
>JALYPE010000465.1 GCA_030856525.1 Pseudomonadota bacterium
GAATTGAGAGAGGCACGGCGCGCTTCTGCGGCATCAACGCTTTAAACAAACTAACTCCCTATTATCAAGTCAGACTGAGACTCTGCACCAGCAACTAACAACACAAGGCTTTACAATTGGAACAGCAGAATTATCACAACAAGGAAGTTGCTTCAGTTAGATTGTACCTGCAGGACGCAATCAACTTAACTATGGAGCTACATCTTATGAGCATTCAAACCAAAAACTGGGCTGCACAAATAAATTGCATGCCCGGTGACGCTTTTTTCCGCACGACCGGCATTGTAACCGTAGCGCACGCTGGCATTACTCCAACGCTGGTATTCTGCCCGCTGCAGGACAAATCGTTCGATCTGCGACTGGAGTTGAAACTTGAAACTTCCAGTGAAGTTGCTCTACAAGTGCTGACCGATAAGCCCGTCGAATATAAAGTCTCGGGTGACTCGCACGTCACCGGTGTGAGCATCTTCTTTGAAGGCAAACTTGTTCATCATATCGACAAGATAGATATCACTAACTAAGTTGCATCGCCTTCCCACGCTATAACGGTGGGGAGGCGCTTACTTGCAGTGCGCTTTCAGTTCTTGCATTGCTCTTGCAGCAAGCTCGCCAAATCACCCGCCTCGACCGGCCGACTCACCAGGTAGCCCTGAACCTCATCGCAGCGCTCGGCTTTCAAAAACGCTAGCTGTTCTTGCCGCTCCACACCCTCGGCAACGACTTTCAAAGACAAGCCGTGAGCCATCGCAATGATCGCCCGAGTAATGGCCGCATCCTCGCTGCCATCGCCCAGCCCGTGAATAAACGCCTGATCGATTTTCACGTAATCCACCGGAATCCGTTTCAGATAGCTGAGGGATGAATAGCCAGTGCCAAAATCGTCGATCGCCAGCTTCACGCCCAGATTGCGCAACTGCTGGAACGTCGCAATGATGTGCTCGACGCTGTCCAGCAACTGGCTTTCCGTGAGCTCCAGTTCGAGGTATTGCGGCGCCAACCCGGTTTCTTCCAGAACCTGACGCACCAAACTGACTAATTTGCCCTGCCGCAGTTGATGCACTGACAGGTTCACTGACACGCGGATCGGCTCAAGGCCCTGGCGCTGCCATTCGCAGGCTTGCCAGCACGCCTGACGCAGGACAAATTCGCCGATGGGGCCGATCAGCCCGGTTTCCTCTGCCAGCCCGATGAATACGCCTGGCGGCACACTGCCCATCACCGGGTGATCCCAGCGCACCAGCGCCTCCGCCGCGTTCAACCGACCTGTGGCGAGACACAACTTCGGTTGATAGAACACTTTCAGCTGCTTTTCTTCGATGGCTTTGCGCAACTGGTTCTCCAGCTGCAGACGCTCGAGGGTGCTGGCTTGCAGGCTGTCGGTGTAGAACTGGAAATTGTTGCCGCCCAAGTGCTTGGCGTGTTGCATGGCAATGTTGGCCTGACTGACCAGCGCGGAAATCTCCCGTGCGTTGTCCGGCAACATGCTGATGCCCATCGAGGCACTGACCACCAGCTCGTGACCTTCGACAGTCACCGGAAGGCGCAGCTTGGTCGACAGGCGAGTTGCCACCCGGGCCAGACTCGACAGGTTGCCGTAACTGTCGAACAGTACGGCAAACTCATCGCCGGATAATCGCGCAATGGTGTCCGCCTCCGGCACCGCATTGATCAGGCGCCGGGCCAGCTTCTGCAACAGTTGATCGGCAACGTCATGACCGAGGCTGTCGTTGAGCAACTTGAAGCGATCCAGATTGATGTGCAGCAACGCCAGGCTGCGGCCGCCTTGACGCATGCGCTGATGGGCTTCGTGCAAACGTTCGCGAAACAGCGATCGATTGGCCAGCCCGGTCAGTTCGTCATAGTGCGTCAGGTAACGCATGCGCTCTTCGGACTCACGCCGTGCCGAGAGATCGGCGAAAAATCCGACGATGTGGCTGACATTTCCCCGGGTGTCGCGAACCGCGTTCAGTTGCAGCCATTGTGGGTACAGCTCGCCATTCTTGCGTGTTTCGATCAACTCTCCCTGCCAGCTGCCATGTTGTTCCAGCGCCTGATGAATGGCCACGTAATGCCGGCGGGCATCGCGACTGCACGGCAACTCGACGACGTTGCGCCCCAGCATGTCTTCGACGTCGTAGCCGGTGACGCGGCTAAACGCCTGGTTGATTGCGATCAGCGCGTAATCCGGATCGAAGATCACGATGCCTTCACTGGCGGCTTCGAACACGGTGGCGGCCAGTTGCCGTTGTTCCTCGAGCGCCTTGCTGACGCTGATATCGCGGCGCGTGCCGACCATGCGGATGACCCGGCCGTTTTCGCTGCGCTCGACTGCTCGACCACGGTCCTCGATCCACACCCAGTGGCCGTCGCCATGGCGCACGCGGTATTCGATCTGATAATCCTCGCTGCGCCCCTTCAAATGCTCGACCAGCGCGCGTTTGAGCGCCGGTACGTCGTCGGGGTGCAGACGCGGTCTGAGATGGCGCAACATGGCCGTGACGAATTCCGGCGCCAGGCCAAACAACTCTTGAATCTGCGTGTGGTGGACTTCGTCGGTCTGCAGGTTCCAGTCCCAAAGGCCCAGCTCGCTGGCTTTCAACGCGAGCGCAAGGCGCGCTTCACTTTTGCTCAGGGCTTGAGTGGCCGCATCGAGTTCCAGGCTGCGCTGGGCGACGTGGCCTTCGAGGCCGATCTGAATACCGAGCAATTCCTCCTCCGCCCGACGACGCTGATCGATTTCCTTGGCCAGCGCCTGGTTGAGCTGATCGCTGCAGCTTTGGGCTTTGCGCAAGTGCTCGATCAAGGATTGATTCTGGAAGCGTCGCAGCAACTCACGGTCAATCAACCGATTGACTTGCCAAGCAACCACACTCAGCGAACCCAGCAAAATCAGACCAAACCAGCCCCAACCCTGCCCTTGTTCGTCACCACCCCAAAACAAATAGGCAATTGCCGGCAACAGACAGGGCAAGGTGAAGGACAGGAAGGCCGGCAAACTGACGGCGTAGGCCACGCTGGCCGACAGGGCGGCCGCGCCGATCAGGCCGAACACCCAGGCTTGTTGCATGAAATTATCGAAGGGAACCAAGGCAATACCGGCCCCGGCCAACGTCAGGCCGGTCATGGCCGAGCCCAGCAAAAACATGCGTCGCCAGACGGGATGAGCCTGACGGTTGGGGATGGCCGAATCGAACGCCGCTACCTGAATCACTCGCAGCGCCACCAGAGACAGCAACCACACCAGCCAGACACTCATCACAAAGTAGCGCTGCGGGCTCCACAGCAGCCACGCACACACCAGACCATTGATCAGCATGAACAGCGTCGGCAGCAGCGAGCCTTGATACAGCAAGCGCGTGCGTTCGACCGCCATCTCCATGGCGTACTGTTTGCGAATAACCCGGGGCTCCACGGTGGGGCCCGACAGGTCGAAGCTGACGGTCATAGGCGTAGTTCTTGTTCTTATCATGATGAGCATGAGCCCGAAACGTGGACGGAGCATACACAAGCCAAAGGCCTTACCAAACAGCTCCCAAGCATATATTCGACGAAAGCCCAGGCTGCGTTTACCCGCCAAAAACCCTGCAGGCTAACCCCGCCAATGGCTGTGGCCGGTGACTGACCGGTCGTCCCGCACGTATCTTTCATCGGCTAAAGCAAAGCGATGTTTGCCCGGTGTGCCGCGGCCCCCTAGAATGCCCCGATGCGCGATGATCTCTCCCTTCTCCTGAACTCTCTCAACGATGCCCAACGTCAGGCCGTAGCCGCCGCCGTGGGTCGTCAGTTGGTCCTGGCCGGTGCTGGTTCCGGTAAAACCCGAGTGCTGGTGCACCGTATCGCCTGGTTGATCCAGGTCGAGAACGCGTCGCCCCACTCGGTCTTGTCGGTGACCTTCACCAACAAGGCCGCTGCCGAAATGCGCCATCGCATCGAGCAGTTGATGGGGATCAACCCGGCCGGCATGTGGGTCGGCACTTTCCACGGCCTCGCGCACCGCTTGCTGCGGGCGCACTGGCAGGAAGCCGGCCTGAGCCAGACTTTCCAGATTCTCGACAGCGACGATCAGCAACGGCTGGTCAAGCGTGTGATCCGCGAACTGGGCCTGGACGAGCAACGCTGGCCAGTCCGTCAGGCGCAGTGGTTCATCAACGGGCAGAAAGACGAAGGCCTGCGACCGCAGCACATTCAGGCCAGCGGCGATCTGTTTCTGTCGACCATGCGCAGTATTTACGAAGCCTACGAGGCTGCGTGTGCACGTGCGGGTGTGATCGACTTCTCCGAGCTGCTGCTGCGTGCCCTCGACCTATGGCGCGATAACCCCGGCCTGCTCGCGCACTACCAAAAACGCTTCCGGCACATTCTGGTGGACGAGTTCCAGGACACCAACGCCGTGCAATACGCCTGGCTGCGCCTGCTGGCCAAGGGTGGCGACAGTTTGATGGTGGTCGGCGATGACGACCAGTCTATCTACGGCTGGCGCGGCGCTAAAATCGAGAACATCTATCAGTATTCCGATGATTTCCCGGATGCTGAAGTGATTCGTCTGGAGCAGAACTATCGCTCCACCGCCGGCATTCTCAAGGCGGCCAACGCCCTGATCGCCAACAATACCGGGCGCATGGGCAAAGAGCTGTGGACCGACGGCGGTGAAGGCGAAGCGATCAATCTCTACGCTGCCTTCAACGAACACGATGAAGCACGCTACGTGGTGGAAACCATCGAAAGTGCGCTGAAAACCGGCCTCGCCCGCAGTGATATTGCAATTTTGTATCGTTCCAACGCGCAATCGCGCGTTCTCGAAGAAGCCTTGCTGCGTGAACGTATCCCGTATCGCATTTATGGCGGTCAGCGCTTCTTCGAACGGGCAGAAATCAAAAACGCCATGGCCTATCTGCGTTTGCTGGAAGGACGTGGCAACGATGCGGCGCTGGAACGGGTGATCAACGTCCCGGCACGCGGCATCGGCGAGAAAACCGTTGAAGCGATTCGTGAACATGCGCGCCATAGCCACGTCTCGATGTGGGAAGCGATGCGCCAGCTCGTGGCCAACAAAGGTTTGACTGGCCGCGCTGCCGGCGCCCTCGGGGCGTTTGTGGAACTGATCGAGAACCTCGCCGCCAAGTGCATGGAGATGCCCCTGCATTTGATGACCCAGACCGTCATCGAGCAGTCAGGTCTGATCGCCTATCACC
>JALYPE010000467.1 GCA_030856525.1 Pseudomonadota bacterium
TGTCGTCGAGCGCGGCGAGAAGAATCCTGCCCATAGAGGTGCAGTAAGCCGGCAGGCGGCCGCCCACGGACAGGTCGACCGAAATCAGGCGCTGAGTATTCGCCGAGCGCGCGATGTATAAAATGTCATCGCCTTCGAGGGTGGCCATGTTGCATGCCTCATGCAGTTGCTCACTCATGCGGTCGAGGTACGGTTGTGCGGAAACTGCCAGCGGCGTCGAGGACAGATAGGCATGGCCGAGCGTCAGTACTTTGGGTAATAGCGAGTAAGTACGACCGTCGGTGGTCGCATAGCCAAGCTTGATCAGCGTATGTAGGCAACGGCGCACAGCAGCGCGGGGAATTTCCGTGCGGTGACTGATCTGCGCAATGGTCAGGTGCCGCTTGCGCTCCTGAAAGGCTTGCACCACGGCAAGACCGCGGGCCAGTGACGTCATGAAATCCGGATCGCCGGTCAGGGCCTGAATTCGCTTGGCGGGCGACGCGACAATGGGTGGCGCCACTGAAGCGAAGGAATTGCGCATCTGATCGTTCATGTCAGAACCCTTATCAAAAAATCACCGGCAGGTATGTCGGGCGATTATCGAACGCCCGCCCGATTATCGCAAATCGCCGTTGCCGTGAGCGTCGGGGTATATCGTCGTTTGCGCAGAAGCAGGACATGTTTCAGCTTACGCTTGAAACGCAGATAAAAGCCCCCATTAAACAGCCAAGTTTGTCCGACTTAATGACGCCAGAAAGTCATCGCTTGATGAAACTTACCAAGTAAGAAACAAATCACACATCAAGATCCATTTTTAACTGATTGGAGATAGTGTTCTCGTCATCGGCCGCTATAATGCAATTCAGGTCATCCGGTTAATTTGCCGGTTGTACCGCCCGGTAGCGCGATGGTCAATCGCCGTTGCCTTCAGCTCGCGCCTTGTTGCCCTTTTCACCTGCTTCACAGCGCGCGCTGAAACAGGATACTGATGCTACGTCAGCTGTTTGCTCTGGTGCCGTGGCCGCGCTTGCAACATGGAAGTATTTGATCGTATTACTGCTGATCGAGGTCTTTATCGGCGTCGATCTTTGGCGAATGCGACCGATACGTTTGTTGCAGCGCGTATAACCAGAATTTAAATCTCAACCTATCAGGTAGCACTGTGACGAAAGACGAACTGCGCGCGGAACTTGAGCGCCAGGAACAACGTTACAAGGAAGTTTACGGCGGGGAAGTCACCACCTACGCCGCGCAGCCCGAGCCGGAACGCAAACCCTGGCGTAAACGCGCCACCGTTCAGGATCAGGCTTTTACCCAGGAATTACAGAAGATGGAAAAGGAACTCAAAGCCGAAGAGCCTTGAAGCCTCGGCCTGACTTCCTCCAAGGGTCGGCGACTGCTCTCGCTAAAAGCGGAAAGCAGCGACGGGGCCATCCGCGCCAGCCATGAGCGGCCGCGGCCACCTCATCTATAGGATGAGGCGAATGACTCATATCCGGCCCGCTTCTCAGAAATTTCTCACAAGCTCCGAAGCTTCTTGCAAACGCGAGCAAAACGCTCCTGCCTGTTGGCTTTTGAAATAAATTCAACGACTTGCCAAACCCGCCAAACCGCTGGGTTATAGGGCGCCGTGGCCAATTAATTCGTTGAAGGATGTTACCGATGAGCACTCAATGCATCGATTTTCACACTTTTCTGGCATAATCGCGCCCCCTTACGACCGGGTCAGAAAACCTTCATGATCGATTTATTCAGCGGACTGGATGCTTGGGTGCTTGTGAGCCTCTTGCTCGCCCTCGCCTTTGTCCTCGCCTTCGAGTTCATCAACGGCTTTCATGACACCGCTAACGCGGTGGCCACCGTTATTTACACCAAGGCCATGCCGCCGCATCTGGCAGTGTTCTTTTCCGGCGTGTTCAACTTTCTCGGCGTGCTGCTGGGCGGCGTTGGCGTAGCCTACGCCATCGTCCATCTGCTGCCGGTGGAACTGCTGATCAATGTGAATACCGGTCACGGACTGGCCATGGTGTTCTCGCTGCTCGCCGCCGCCATCACCTGGAACCTGGGCACCTGGTACTTCGGTATCCCGGCCTCCAGCTCCCACACGCTAATCGGCTCGATCCTAGGTGTCGGTCTGGCCAACGCGCTGATCAACGACATTCCGTTGGCCGATGGCGTGAACTGGCAGAAGGCGATCGATATCGGTGCCTCTCTCGTGTTCTCGCCGATGGCCGGTTTCCTGGTCGCTGCGCTGATTCTGATCGGCCTTAAATGGTGGCGTCCGCTGTCAAAGATGCACAAGACGCCGGAACAACGCCGCAAGATCGACGACAAAAAGCATCCTCCATTCTGGAATCGCCTGGTACTGGTGATCTCGGCCATGGCGGTGAGCTTCGTCCACGGCTCCAACGACGGTCAGAAAGGTATCGGCCTGATCATGCTGGTACTGATCGGTATCGTCCCTGCGCAGTTCGTACTGGACCTGGGCAGTTCGACTTACCAGATCGAACGGACCCGCGATGCGACCCTGCACCTGAGTCAGTTCTACAAGCGGAACGCCGACACCCTGGGTGAGTACCTGGCCCTTGGCAAAAGCGTGGAAGGCGATCTGCCGGAGAAATTCCGCTGCAACCCGCAACAGACCGAACCGACCATCACAGCCCTGCTGGACACCCTGAAAGG
>JALYPE010000232.1 GCA_030856525.1 Pseudomonadota bacterium
GGCAGCCGCTTACTCGTTCCTGAAAGCGCACACCATCACCGTGGGCTTCCAGAAAGTTAACGGCGACACTCCGTTCGACTACATCGGTGTGGGCAAAAACAACCGCGGTGGCGACTCGATCTTCCTCGCCAACTCCATCCAGTACTCTGACTTCAACGGTCCGAACGAAAAGTCTGCACAAATTCGTTATGACCTGAAAATGGCTGAGTACGGCGTTCCAGGTCTGAGCTTCATGACCCGTTACGTGAAAGGCTGGGACATCGACGGCTCCAACACTCCAGCGGGCAGCGCTTACGCAGGCCTGTATGGCGAAGACGGTGAGCACAACGAAACCAACTTCGAAGCCAAGTATGTTGTTCAGAATGGCCCGGCTAAAGACCTTTCCTTCCGCGTTCGTCAAGCATGGCACTTCGCCAATGCTGACCAAGGCGAAGGCGACATCAAAGAGTTCCGCCTGATCGTTGACTACCCGCTGTCGATCTTGTAATCGCAAGCAGTTAATTTGCGATGACAAACAAAAAGGCCCATCTTCGGATGGGCCTTTTTTGTTACCTGTTTATTGCTTACTGCACTGCCGATTCCTGAACCACACGAATCACGCGTTGTGGAAACGGGATGTCGATACCGGCTGCTTTCAAGCGGTCGCGCGCCTGTTCATTGAACATGAACATCACACTCCAGTAGTCTGCAGTTTTAACCCACACCCGCAGTGACACCGTAATGGAACTGTCACCCAAGGTAGAGATAACTGCCTCCGGCTCTGGATCGGTCAAAATCCGCGAGTCTTTGGCCAAATCCAGCAACACTTCGCGGGCCTTCTGCAGATCCGCCTCGTAATCCACACCCACATCAAACACCACCTTGCGCGTCGGCTGACGATTGGTGTTGGTGATGATGCCGTTCGACAGATTGCCATTAGGCATGATGATGGTCTTGTTATCACCCGTGCGCAGCACGGTATGGAAGATCTGGATACTGTCGACGGTACCGGCCACACCCTGCGCTTCGATCCAGTCACCAATGCGGAACGGACGGAACAGCAGAATCAGCACGCCACCGGCGAAGTTCGCCAGGCTGCCTTGCAAAGCCAAACCGATGGCCAGACCCGCCGCACCAATCGCGGCGACGAAAGAGGTGGTTTCCACACCGATCATCGACGCCACGCTGACAATCAGCAACACCTTGAGAATGATGTTCGCCAGACTGCTGATAAATCCTTGCAGTGCCAGGTCGGCATTGCGCAGTGCGAGCAGGCCGCCCAGCTTCTGCGTCACTTTGTTGATCAGCCACCAGCCAATCGCCAGCGTGATGACCGCCAGCAGGACGCGGCTGCCGTACTCCATCAGCATCGGGATCCAGGCTTGGGACGCCTTCACCAGGTGATCCACTTCAGCATTCAAATCCATTTACGTTCTCCTGATTTCCGGCTACCCGGCAAAAAATGAGCGGCAGGAAGTCGAACCCGCAGGCTCAACCGTTCCCGCCGTTAATTGGGCCTCGGACGCCGAAAACGCCGAGACGTTCCACCTGAGCAGTCAGTCGCGGAAGTTGTTGAATTGCAGCGGCATGTCGAACGTCTTGGCGCGCAGGGCGGCGATCGCTTCCTGCAGATCGTCGCGTTTCTTGCCGGTAATGCGCACTTGTTCGCCCTGAATGGCCGCTTGCACCTTGAGCTTGGCATCCTTGACGTGTGCGACGATCTTCTTCGCCAGCTCTTTGTCGATGCCCTCCTTCAGGACAGCTTCCTGCTTCATCAACTTGCCCGACGCATAGGCATCCTTGACCTCAAGGCACTGCACGTCGATTTTGCGCTTGACCAGCGCCAGCTTGAGGATCTCAATCATCGCTTCGAGCTGAAAATCGGCTTCAGCGGTCAGGTTGACGGTGAGGTCTTTTTCCTTGAATTCGAAGGTGCCTTTGCCTTTCAGGTCATAACGACGATCGAGTTCCTTGACGGCGTTTTCGACCGCGTTGGTGACTTCGTGTTTGTCCAGTTCGGATACCACGTCGAACGACGGCATGTAATCTCTCCAGTAAAGGGCGCGTTCGATGTTGGTCGAACATGCCTGGCTTGCGGTTAAAATCCGCGCTGATTATAACGGGTCTTTCCGATCATTCACTGTGAGCCTCGAATGCGCGCCTCAAACAGAGCAAAAAGCTGATGTCCACCCCCTGGCATGTTCTGGGCGCCGGCAGTCTTGGCACGTTGTGGGCGACACGTCTGGCCCGCGCCGGACAACCGGTGCGATTGATCGTGCGGGACAGGGCGCGGTTGCTGGCTTATCAGGCGGCGGGCGGTCTGACGCTGGTGGAGCATGGCGAACCGACGACCTACGCTGTCCCTGCCGAGACGGCCGACAGCGGCGAGCCGATTCGGCGTCTGCTGGTCGCGTGCAAAGCCTACGATGCCGAGAAAGCTGTGGCCCAACTGGCCCCGCGCCTGGCGCCGGACGCTGAGGTCATCCTGCTGCAAAACGGTTTGGGCAGTCAGGACGCAGTGGCGGCGCAAGTGCCGCAAGCGCGCTGCATCAGCGCTTCAAGCACCGAAGGCGCGTTTCGCGAGGGCGAATGGCGAGTGGTGTTCGCCGGCCACGGCTACACCTGGTTGGGGGACGCCAGCCATCCGGTCGCACCGATCTGGCTCGAAGACCTCGCCGCCGCCGGCATTCCTCACGAATGGAGCCCCGACATCCTCACCCGGTTATGGCGCAAACTGGCGCTCAATTGTGCGATCAATCCGCTGACCGTGTTGCACAACTGCCGCAACGGTGGTTTGCAGGATCATCAATGCGAAGTGGCCACGCTTTGCGCCGAGCTCGCGGAATTGCTCGAGCGTTGCGGTCAGCCGGCCGCGGCGGAAAACTTGCAGCAGGAAGTCGAGCGCGTGATCCACGCCACCGCCGCCAATTATTCCTCGATGTATCAGGATGTCAGCAACCAGCGCCGCACCGAAATCAGCTATTTGTTGGGGCATGCCTGCAAAGTCGCTGCGCGCCATCAGCTGAATCTGCCGCACCTGAATCAATTGCAGCAGCGTCTGATCCATCATCTGCAAAGCCTTGGATTGCCCAGCGACTGAGCAGCGGCTACGCTGGCCACTTGTTCCTCTGCAGCGAAAAACCTGATGCCACTGCGCCAGCGTCTTGAAAACCTACCGGTCGGCCAGAAACTCCTGGCCGCACTGTTGGTGTTGTTGACCACTGTCCTGCTGGTTGCCAACCTGACCTTTATCAGTGCCGCGTATTACATTTCCCAGGAAAGCATGGCCCCCCAGGCCCTGCAGACCATTGGCCGGCTGGTTTCAAACCCGAGCCTGATTGCCGACGCACTCAAATCGCCGCAGAGCGCCGAGCGTCTGCTCAACGAACTCAACAGTTATTCTCCACTGCGCGCGGCCGCTCTTTATGACGGCCAGGGGGAGCGTCTGGCGCAACTGCAAAACGGCGACAAACTGAAACTGCCGAGCCATTACCGGCAAATCGAACACTGGCAGGCCACCGAGTTTCGCAGCAATCAGATCATCACCCTGCCCCGACCCGGCACGGCGCCTGGCCACTTGTTACTGGTGGCCAGCAGCGAACTACCGATGGCGTTTTACACCGGCACTTTGACCGCCAGTCTCGGCATTCTGATCTTCAGCGTGCTGCTGTGGCTGGTGATCGCCCGGCAGATAAAACGGCTGATCACCCGACCGATCCATCAGCTGGAAGAGCTTTCCCGGCAGGTTACTCGCGAGGAGAACTACGCACTGCGGGCTTCGCGCGGCAATCACGATGAAATCGGCAGCCTCGCCGAAGCGTTCAATACGATGCTCACGCGCATCGAAGCCCGGGAGCACCAGCTCAAACGCGCTCGCGACGATTCCCAGGCCGCGTATGACCAGGCTCAGGGCCTGGCCGAGGAAACCCGCCACACCAACCGCAAGCTGGAGCTCGAAGTCCAGGTGCGCAGCAAGATCGAGAAGAAGCTCACCGGTTTCCAGAACTACCTCAACAGCATCATCGACTCCATGCCGTCCGCGCTCATTGCCCTCGACGAGCAACTTTATGTCACGCAGTGGAATCAGGAAGCCAGCGCGCTGTCGGGAACGCGCCTCGACGAAGCGCTGAATCAGCCGATCTTCCTCGCTTTCGAACCGCTCAAGCCGTTTTTGCCGCAGCTCAAGCAGACCGTGGAGCAGCACACGGTGGCCAAAATCGAACGCGTCACCTGGTTCAAGGATGAAGAGCCGAAGCACTACGCGCTGACGTTCTACCCGCTGATGGGCGGTGCCGGGCGCGGTGTGGTGATCCGGAT
>JALYPE010000546.1 GCA_030856525.1 Pseudomonadota bacterium
GCGAGGGAAAAGGCTGCGTCCTGATTTCCTTGCTCCATCTTGCCAGGTAAAAGATGTTTAGATCAATCTCATCGGACGCGGCAAGCTGTTCCGCGAGATTTTTTGTGTACTGTCCGATTCCGGTCAGAGGTGACAGCAACGCTGCGCCGTTCAGGCCGACGACTAACTGGTCAGCCAAATTCACTTCACAACCCGAAGGTCGAAGGAGATTTGATACAGCGGATAGATAAAGGCGTATCTCGACTCGTATTGTTCCTTGTGGCGGTTTGCCCAGTCGAGCAACCAGCGGTGCGGGCCTCTTCGCTTCGGCCTTTCCTCGCGGTCATACTCGCAGGCGACCAGTTCGAGCCGGGTCTTGCTATATCCCAGCCTGAAAGCGCGACTGCCCTCTATAAAATAGTCGAATGTCTTGGATGTGAATGCGCGTTTGTGTGTTGGATCGGAGAAGAAATTTACGCTGCTCATGAATGGCCCAGACACTTCAACGATGGCTGCCGGTCGGGCAATGCGCCAGATTTCTTCGACGGTTGCAATGAAGTTGTCCACGTGCTCAAGAACGTCACGGCAAATGATTCGATCCCATTCGTTATCAGCGAACGGATACGGAAATTTGTTCAGGTCGTGAATGATGTCGGCCTGCGATCCGCGAATGATGTCGACGCCAAATGCTCCTGGTGCTTTGTTGAACCCGCAACCCAATTCCAGGACCTTCATCGATCTACTCGGCTACTTAAGTGATTGGCGAGGTAGGAAAGCGAAGAAGGATGGCCTGAGCGAAGAGCAGTCAGATAAAATCGCGCCGGCTGGTATAGCTCTGCAGGTTGACGTGGCGTAAATTGGCCGGCGAGGTCGCTGCGAACGAAAAATGCATTGGTACCGGCCAGGTTGCAGCAGATAAGCCGATATCGGGTGGCGAAAGCCTCTACAAACGCCCCAAGTGAAGCACCATGGTAATCATCATTTTTCCACGAGTGACTTGGATCGTATTTCACGCACTGTGAGGACGGGTACGGAAATTTCGCGTTGTATTCGACGACGAGTACTTTTGGGGACGTCACTTCGGAGGCGACAAGGGCCACCGGAAGATCGTTGCCGTCGATGTCGATCGACAGAAGATCGATCGAGTGCGTTGCGCCCAGCGCAGTTAATTCCCCCCGCAGCAGATTCGCAATGTTTTCTTTGGTAACGAAACACTGAGCGATGCGAAGCCGTCCCCTCACTTCGGGAAGCGAGCTGCGAATCAGTGCAATGCTCGAAACGTCGCCATCGACCCAGACGCCTCTCCAGTCCTTCAGCAGCAAATAATGCGTATTGTTCTCGCGACCGCTGCCACAACCAATTTCGACGAACGTTCCTGTATCGAGTTGCAGTCGATTGCAGATGATCTCGATGATTCCGTCTTCGTCGGACTGCGAATAAACCTTAAATCCGTATGCCGCGGGATTGTCGGGCATGGATTCATGCAGCTGTCGCCGCAAGTGCGACATCTCCTGCGCGAGCGCCAACTGGAGATTAACGTCGATCGCCGCGGCCGCTGCTTTTGACCGACCATTCAGCAAATTTCGAATCAGCCGCTCGAGACGCAACGTGATGGTCACGATCAGCTTTCTTTGAAGGGAGATGGAAAAATTCTACGAAGTTGGTCGAGCAGTCGAACCTCTTCAGGCGTAAGCACTTTGAAGATAGCACGCACCAAGAAGAAAGCCGCCCATCCGGTGGCGCCCACTAGAACCAATGTCCACCAGTCGACAACGTATGACGCGAGCAAAAAAAGAACGCCCGCCTGTGTCGCAGCGCCAAGCGATACTCCAGCCCAGAAACGCCATCGTCCGTTCGACTTTTTAAGAGCCAGCGCGCGTCTTGCGACCAAGCTGAAAATTAATGAGGTCGACATTCCGGCAAGTATGGTGGCGACTGCGCCCAGCAAACCATATGTCGGGACAAGCGCGATGATGCCGACCACCACGACAGTCGCCGTCAGACAGGAAAACGCGGCAGCAGGTCCGGAGCGGCCGCTTGCCGCAAGCACGTGTCCCACCGGCACAG
>JALYPE010000239.1 GCA_030856525.1 Pseudomonadota bacterium
CGTCTACTCCGATCCATGGAATTGCGCTGCCTGAAGATGGCAGCAATCGAGGCTTATTTAATCGCGAATTTGCTGGATGGCGATGTCGGGCGAATGCGCCGGTTATCTGGGTCAAATGCCGTTCACCGAGTAAGGCGCTTCAAGGCGCTACGCAGAAGTCGTTGAAAGGACGTCGGAAGATTCGGAACAAGACCTCGTGAGTATTCGAGTTTTCGTACCTGCCCTATTCCGCTTTCGCCGATCTACAGCGGACTTTTCATACATCGCGGCTGCGTAAGAGTGGATTAGAGTGAAAACCGGACACCTCATTTAACTTCCCCGAAGAAGGTATGCACATGCAACGGAATGCAACGACTCAGTTTCCGATTCTGCTGGTCCATGGGCTTTTCGGTTTTGATCGAATTGGCCGGGTCGACCTGTTCCACGACATCAAACAAGCCCTGCGCAGCGCTGGCGCCAGGGTGTTCATTCCGCATCTTTCAGCGACCCATTGCAACGAAACGCGGGGCGAACAACTGCTGGCACAAATCGAACGAGTGCTGGACGGCACCGGCGCCGAGAAAGTCAACCTGATCGGACACAGTCAGGGGGCACTCACCGTGCGTTACGCGGCTGCGGTTGCACCAGAACTTGTCGCCTCGGTCACCTCCGTCAGCGGTCCGAATCACGGCTCGGAGCTGGCCGATTTCCTGCGCAAGGCGCTCACACCCGGGAAACTTCCGGAAGCGGTAGCGGAAACCGTCGCCACCCTGTTCGCAGATTTCATCTCTGTACTCAGCGGTCGTGAAAAAATGCCGCAGAATGCTGTCGCTGCGTTGAACGCGCTGACCACCGAGGGGGTTGGTGCATTCAATGACAAGTACCCACAGGGGTTGCCATCCACATGGGGTGGCAAGGGCCGAGATCAGGTCAACGGGGTTCGCTACTATTCGTGGAGCGGCACCTTGCAAGGACGCATTCTGGAGGAAGGCGCCAATGCGCTGGACCCGTTGCACGGATTCTGTCGTGCTTTTTCCCGCTACTTCTCTACGGAAGCAGAGCACAATGACGGCATGGTCGGCCGATTCAGCTCCCACCTGGGCAAAGTGATTCGCTCCGACTATCCGCTGGATCACATGGACAGCATCAATCAGACCGCTGGCCTGGTCCGCCCCGGCATCGACCCGGTCGGGTTGTATGTGCAGCATGCCGAACGGCTGCGAAAGGCCGGCCTGTAGCCATTCGAAGGAACTTTGAGAAGAAATGGGCCACTGAATCCGGTAGGCTCAACACTTTACCGAACGTTTAAAGGAGTATTTTCCCATGGCTAAAGCCACTGCCCGTCACATTCTGGTTGCCAGCGAAGACAAATGTAACGAACTCAAAACCCAAATCGAGGGCGGCGCTGATTTCGCCGAAGTGGCCAAGGCCAACTCCAGTTGCCCGTCCAGCCGTCAGGGCGGTGATCTGGGTTCGTTTGGTCCAGGCCAAATGGTCAAGGAATTCGACACCGTGGTTTTCAGCGCGCCGATCAACGTCGTGCAAGGCCCGGTGAAAACCCAATTCGGTTATCACCTGCTCGAAGTAACCAGCCGTCAGGACTGATCATCGTCTGATTGCCTGTACAACGGCCCGCCTATTGGTGGGCCGTTGTGTTTTGGGTACGCGATACGGCTGGCGAGGAACGCGCCGCTAGCGTACAAATTACGCTTTTCGACCACCCGGCTTTAAGGCTGACAATGCGACTGGCTTCTCCTACTTTATTGTTCACTGCCGTGGCACTGTTTCTGAGTGCTGCCGGTGTGAATGCCGCCCCGCTACACGCGCTGACCGTGTATGGCGAACCGGCGAAATATCCCGCCAACTTCAGTCATTTTGCCTACACCAACGTTCAAGCCACCAAGGGCGGCTCAATGTGCCGCTCGGCGCTGGAGATCGGTCACTACGATCACATCCTTCCTTATATAGACAAAGGCATCGGCGTATCGCAGATTGACGGCCTGCTCTATTCGCCTCTGGCCCAGCGCTCGCAGGACGAGCCCTATACCGTGTATGGCCTGGTGGCGCAGCATATGGAGCGATCCGATGACGGTCTCTCGCTACGTTTCTACCTGAACCCCGAAGCGCGTTTTGCCGATGGCCAGCCGATCACCGCTGAAGATGTACGTTACACGTTCAACCTGCTGATGACTCAAGGCAGCTTGCGCTATCGCACGCAGTTCGCCGACGTCAAAGGCGTCGAAGTAGAGTCGCCGCGCACGGTACGCTTTGACTTCAAGACCAACGAAAACCGCACCCTGCCCCTCGATATTGCGACCTTGCCAGTACTTCCCGAGCACTGGTGGAAGACCCGCGACTTCGCCGGTGGCGGCGGTTACGAGCCGCCGTTGGGCAGCGGTCCGTACAGGGTCGGCGAGGTCGATTCCGGGCGCACGATCACTTTCGAACGCAACCCTGACTG
The DNA here is from genome assembly GCA_030856525.1 of Pseudomonadota bacterium. Taxonomy (GTDB): domain Bacteria; phylum Pseudomonadota; class Gammaproteobacteria; order Pseudomonadales; family Pseudomonadaceae; genus Aquipseudomonas. The sequence continues at coordinate 2,441 of JALYPE010000239.1, forward strand.
GTGGGGCAAGGACTTGCCGGTCAGTCGCGGCCTTTACAACTTCGATCACTTCAGCATCGAATACTTCGGCGACACCGACGTGGCGCGTCAGGTTTTGCGCGGTGGCGCGTACGATTACAACCGCGAATTCTCCGCCACCGGTTACTCGATCGGGTACGACAGCCCGGCGCTCAGTGACGGTCGCCTGCAAAAGGCTCATCTGGCGCAAAACGCACCGCAATCCGCCCAAGGGTTTGTGTTCAACCTGCAAAACCCGCTGTTTCAGGACCTGCGCGTGCGCAAGGCGTTGGTGATGCTGTGGGATTTTGAATGGACGAATCGCCAGATGATGCGCGGCCTGTATATCCGCCAGCAAAGCTATTTTTCCAACAGCGAGCTTGCCGCGCGCGACCTCCCCGATGCCGCCGAGCTGGCGATCCTGGAGCCCCTTCGGGGGCAAATACCGGACGAAGTGTTCACCCAAGTGTTCGAGGCGCCAAAAACCGACGGCAGCGGCATGATCCGCGACAAGCAACTGGAAGCGTTGAAACTGCTCGAACAGGCCGGCTGGAAGCCCGACGGCGATCAATTGGTCAACGCCGATGGCAAGCCACTGAGCTTCACGTTTCTGATCAGCCAGAACGGTCTGGACCGAATGCTGCTGCCGTACAAGCGCACGCTAAAGCAGATCGGCATCGACCTGAACATCCGTCGCATCGATTCGTCTCAATACGTCAATCGGCTGATGTCCCGCGATTACGACATGATCGTCACCGGCTACCCGGTGACCACCTCCCCCGGCAATGAGTTGTACAACTATTTCGGCTCGGTCGCGGCAAACGATCCGGGCTCGAACAATTACATGGTGTTGAAGAACCCGGCCGTCGACACACTGGTCGACGGACTGGTGCGCGCCTCCACCAAAACCGACATGTTGCGTTACGCCCATGCATTGGACCGAGTGCTGCAATGGAATTATTACTGGATCCCCAACTACTATCCGCCGGGCAGTTCGACGGTGTGGTGGAACCGCTTCGGCATTCCGAGCGTGCAGGCGGCTAACGACGAAGTCATCGAAAGCTGGTGGGAGGTGAGCACCACGCCATTGACCAACCAGCAGATGACCGCTGAACTGATCAAACGTGGCAGACCCGGAGGGCCGCACTGATGTGGGCTTATATCCTGCGGCGCCTGCTGTTGATCATCCCGACGCTGGTGATCATTCTTCTGGTCAACTTCATCATTGTGCAGGCCGCACCGGGTGGTCCGGTCGAACAGGCAATCGCGCACCTGCAGGGCATCGGCGGCGGCAGTGTCGGCGGTGGCTCCAGCGAAGTCATGAGCAGCAGCTCACGCGCCAGTCGCGGCCTCGATCCGCAACTGATCAAGGAAATCGAAAAGCAGTACGGCTTCGACAAACCGGCCCCCGAACGCCTGTGGTTGATGCTCAAAAGTTATGCGCAACTGGACTTCGGCAAGAGCTTCTTTCGCGGCGCCACGGTCACCGACCTGATCCTGGAAAAAATGCCGGTGACCATTTCCCTCGGGCTCTGGGCGACGTTGATCACGTACCTGGTGTCCATCCCGCTGGGCATTCGCAAAGCGGTGCATCACGGCAGTCATTTCGATATCTGGAGCAGCACCGCGATCATCATCGGTTACGCGATGCCGGCGTTTCTCTTTGCGATGTTCCTGGTCGTGGTGTTCGCCGGCGGCACGTCGTTGAACTGGTTCCCGGTGCGCGGCCTGGTGTCGGACAACTTCGAATCCTTGTCGACCGTGGGCAAGATCGCCGATTATTTCTGGCATCTGGTGTTGCCGGTGACGTCGCTGGTGATCGGCGGTTTTGCGACCCTGACCATTCTGACCAAAAACTCTTTCCTCAACGAAATCACCCGCCAATACGTGGTCACCGCCCGCGCCAAAGGCATGAGCGAACGCCGTGTGCTTTACGGCCATGTGTTCCGCAACGCGATGTTGCTGGTGGTGTCGGGTATTCCGCAGGCGTTCATCAGCGTGTTTTTTGCCGGGTCGCTGCTCATCGAAGTGATCTTTTCGCTCGATGGCCTGGGTCGCATGAGTTATGAAGCGGCCGTGTCACGGGATTATCCGGTGGTGTTTGGATCGCTGTTCATCTTCACGCTGTTCGGGCTCCTGATAAAACTGCTCGGCGACCTGTGTTACACCCTGGTCGACCCGCGCATCGACTTCGCCGCGAGGAACGCCTGATGCTCACGCTCTCGCCGCTGGCCCGTCGCCGCTTCGAACGTTTCAAGAAAAACCGCCGTGGCTGGTGGTCGCTGTGGTTGTTCATCGGCCTGTTCCTGCTGACCCTCGGCGGCGAATTGATCGCCAACGATAAACCGCTGGTGGTCAGCTATCAGGACTCGCTGTACTTCCCGGTGTTCAAACGCCACACCGAACAGGAATTCGGCGGGCAGTTGCCCTTCCAGGCCGACTACCGCAGCGACTATGTGCAGAACCTGATTAAGAAAGACGGTGGCTGGCTGCTGTTTCCGCCGATCCCGTTCAGTGACGACACGCCCAACTATGACTTGAGCAAACCCGCGCCCAGCCCTCCGTCGAGTGACAATTGGCTGGGCACGGATGACCAGGCGCGCGACGTGTTGGCCCGGGTGATTTTTGGTGCGCGGGTGTCGATTCTGTTCGCGTTGATGCTGACGGTGGTCAGCGCGCTGATCGGTATCGCGGCGGGCGCTCTGCAAGGTTATTACGGCGGCTGGGTCGACTTGATCGGCCAGCGTGTGCTGGAGGTCTGGTCGGGATTGCCGGTGCTGTACTTGCTGATCATCCTCTCGGGGTTTGTCGAGCCGAATTTCTGGTGGCTGTTGGGGATCATGGCGCTGTTTTCGTGGCTGGCGCTGGTTGACGTGGTGCGCGCCGAGTTCCTGCGCGGGCGCAATCTGGAATACGTCAAAGCCGCCCGGGCGCTTGGCCTGACTGACCGCAAAGTGATCGTGCGACACATTCTGCCCAACGCGATGAATGCCACGCTCAGTTACCTGCCGTTCATTCTGACCGGAGCGATTTCGACGCTGACGGCGCTGGACTTCCTCGGGTTCGGCATGCCGGCCGGCAGCGCGTCGCTGGGCGAGCTGATCGGTCAGGGCAAGCAGAACCTGCAGGCGCCCTGGCTGGGGCTGACGGCGTTTTTCACGTTGGCGTTGATTCTTTCTTTATTGGTGTTTATTGGCGAGGCATTGCGCGATGCGTTTGATCCTCGATCTTGATCATGATCTTGATCCTCGATCTTGATCCTCGATCTTGATCCTCGATCTTGATCCTCGATCTTGATCCTCGATCTTGATCCTCGATCTTGATCCTCGATCTTGATCCTCGATCTTGATTCCCGGATTTGAACACCAGCGCTGATGCGGAGATTACAAACTTGAGTCTCAACCTGATTGAAATCCGTGATCTGTGCGTCGCCTTCAATGGTCAGACCGTGGTCCGTAACCTGTGCCTGGACATTCGTCCCGGCGAATGCCTGGCGCTGGTGGGTGAGTCGGGTTCCGGCAAATCGGTCACTGCGCATTCCATCCTGCAATTGCTGCCCGAGACCGGTACCGAGACGACTGGCAGCATTCGCTATCACGGCAAGGAATTGCTCGGTGCCTCGCCCAGGGTTTTGCGGGAACTGCGTGGCAACCGCATCGCGATGATCTTCCAGGAGCCGATGACCTCGCTCAACCCGCTGCACACGATCGAAAAGCAGATCGGCGAAACCCTGTTGCTGCACAAGGGTTTGACCGGTAAACCGGCACAGACGCGCATTCTCGAACTGCTGCAACTTGTGGGCATTCAGAAACCCAGGGAAAGGCTCAAGGCGTATCCGCATCAGCTGTCTGGCGGCCAACGGCAACGGGTGATGATCGCCATGGCGCTGGCCTGCGAACCACAATTGCTGATTGCCGACGAACCGACCACGGCGCTGGACGTGACCGTGCAGCGCAAAATTCTGATCCTGCTCAAGTCCCTGCAACAGCGCCTTGGCATGTCGCTGCTGCTAATCAGCCACGACCTCAATCTGGTGCGCAGCATCGCCCAGCGCGTGTGCGTAATGAAGGCCGGGGAAATCGTCGAGCAAGCCGCCTGCGAAACCTTGTTCACCGAACCGCAACACCCCTACAGCTGCGTGCTGCTGAACGCTGAGCCGGAAGGTGAAGCGCTGCCCCGGGACGAGCGTGAAAATGTCCTTGAAGTGGACAACCTGAACGTGCAGTTTCAACTGAGCGGCGGCCTGTTTCGGCGCAAGACCTACCTGTGCGCAGTGGATGGCATCAGCCTGAACATTCAGCGCGGCAAGACCCTGGGCATTGTCGGTGAGTCCGGTTCCGGCAAGTCGACGCTGGGCCAAGCGATCCTGCGGCTGCTCGACTCCGACGGCAGCATTCGCTTTCAGGGCCAGGCGCTGGACGGATTGACGCAAAAGCAACTGCGGCCATGGCGCAAGAAAATGCAGGTGGTGTTCCAGGACCCGTTTGGCAGTTTGAGCCCGCGTATGTCGGTGGCGCAGATCATCAGCGAAGGCCTTGAGGTGCACAGCCATTCCAGCGCCGATCAGTGTGACGCGCAAGTGATTCAAGCGCTGCAGGAAGTCGGTCTCGACCCGTTGAGCCGGCATCGCTATCCGCACGAGTTCTCCGGCGGTCAGCGCCAGCGCATCGCCATCGCACGAGCGCTGGTGTTGAAACCGGCGCTGATTTTGCTCGATGAACCGACGTCGGCGCTGGATCGCACGGTTCAAAAGCAAGTCGTCGCCCTGCTCCGCCACTTGCAGGAAAAACATGGCCTGACCTATCTGTTTATCAGCCATGATCTGGCGGTCGTGCGTGCGCTGGCCCATGACGTGATCGTGGTCAAGGACGGCAAAGTGGTTGAACGCGGTGCCAGTCATGAGGTATTTGATTCGCCGCAGCATCCGTATACCAAAGAGCTGTTGGCGGCGGCGCATCCGCGATAGCAGCGATAACCGCGTGGGATCCTTGCACCGTGTCGCGGCCATCGCGAGCAAGCTCGGCTCCCACAGGGGCTTGGTACTGACACATTTTATGATTTCACCGCGAACCTGCAGGGGCCAAGGCTCGG
>JALYPE010000581.1 GCA_030856525.1 Pseudomonadota bacterium
GCTTTCAACTCTTCCAGGCCACGGTCGAACATGTCCTGGTCGGACACGCCCCACGTCGAATCAGAGAACACCGGGTTAACAAAATCGTTACGGCCGATGAAATTGGTCATGCCCTGGTTGCTGAAGAAGCCCGACTGGTTGTCCCAGGCGAAGTCGCCGTTGTAGACATACACGTCGTCAAAATCACGGGCGCTGAGCAACTGCGGCAAGCCCGACAGCTTGTGGCTGCCTTCCGGGGTCTGCATCAGGTATTCGAAGCCTGGCAGGTTCGGGAAGCAGGCCATGGTGGCGAACATGCCCTGGTGGGTATGGGTGCCATTGGAGAAGAAACGGTCGAACAGCAGGCCTTCCTTGGTCAACTCGTCGAAGTACGGCGTGATTTTGCCGCCACTGCCCAGGGCGCCCACCGAGTGACCGGCGAAGCTTTCCATCAGGATCACCACGACGTTTTTGATCGGCAACGTCTTGTCGGCATTTGGGGTGAAATTGCGGCGAACGGCGGCCGTTTCGGCATCGACCAGTTTGTCGCTCGGGGTCAACAGACTTTCGCGAACGGTCTGCTCCGCCAACGGCTGCGGCATTGTCGATTTCCAGACATTGTCGCGATGTTCCGAGAAGCGGCTCTTCGCCGCGGCGACCAGTGACAGCGTGCCGTTGAGGCCTAACTGGTTGGCGAAGTTCGAATCGGTGGTGTAGACATCACCCCAGCGCAGCGGTGGGCCCTGGCGCAAGGTGCCACGAGCGGCAACCACGCAAATCAACAGGCAGACCACGAACACCGCGATGCGCGAATACCATGGCGCAACCTGACGCGTGCTGATGCTGCCACCGCTGAACGGGCCACGCGGACGAGTGGCGCGGTCGGCGCCTTTGAACGCCAGGGTCAGAATCAACGTGCCAAAGGCCCACGCCAACAGGTAACGAACCACCGGGAAACCGTACCAGAGCATGCTCATCACGGTTTTCGGGTCTTCCTGCACATACTGGAAGACCAGGCCGTTGAGGCGCTGGTGGAATTCGCGGTAGAAGTCCATTTCCATCAGGCCTAGGAACAGCGCAATGCTCGACGCGATCGTCAGCCACAACCGGAAGAAACCACGGGCGGCCATCGCGCGTGCGCTGAACAGCGCCAGCACCAATGGAATGCTCAGGTACACCACCAGGCGCAGGTCAAAACGCAGACCGTTGATAAAGGCTTCAACGAAGGTCGAGGCCGGGGTGTCGAGGATCATTTCGCTGTTATAAACCAGCAGCGCAAGGCGCAGCAGGCTGAACATCACCATCATGATCAGGGCGCACAGCAGCGTGTAGGCCAGATGCGATTTGACGGTCGGTTGCAGCAGGCGACTAGAAGCTCGCTGCTGATTCAGGGCGTCCGGGTTTGCCATGTCGTTTTAGGACCCATTGGAAGTTGAAGTTGCAAAAAATACAGCGGCGCCTTGCCCTCTGTTGACCAGCTCTCGGCCCCGGGGCTTACGCGGTGTGCAAATGTTGCACGATCACCTGCGGCATTACCATTGATTACTCACCGGTTTGCCGGCGCGGGCGAATTGTCTTGGAGGCTTTGTGAAAATTTCGTGCAACGCATATCCCGAAACAAAATAAAGCGCCCTGCCCCGGTAAATGCAAAACGCCCCGAACCAGTCGGGGCGTTTGTTGACAGGCAGCGCGATTATTTTTCGGCGCGTTCTTTCAAGGCTTTCAGGGTATTGAACGGCGCATCGACCACAAACTTGTTGGCCAGCCACGATGGCACGCTGCCGCCTGGTTCCGTGTGCACCTGATAGGTCACTTCAACCTGATCACCTTTTGGCACGAACCTCCAGAAACCCTCAACCTGGGTGACACGCACGAAACCTTTCTCTTCCGGCAGATACTTGGGCACGCCTTGGAGTTTGCGCGTCAGGCTGCCATCGGCGCCCTCGACCGTCGTGATATGGGTGACCGAATCGCGCGGGGTGACCGGCCAAGGCGTGTTGAACTGACTGTAGGTCCAGCCTTCGTTGCCTTCGTGTTTAATCAGTTTCTGACTCTTGCACTCATGAATCCAGGTACACGCACCGGCGACGTCTTCCTGCAAGGCACGCAGTTTGGCCATGGTCGTCTTCATCACGGTGACGCCGCGGTACGCTTTGTATTGCGAACCGGCCACCTCTGACAGCGACACTTTAATGCCGTCCTCTTCCTTGGCGGTTTTCCACTCTTCGGCCTGAGCCGTGGAGGCTAGCAAAACCGTGAAACCACACAGCACAGCCATACGATGCAGCGAACCCATAATGTTTTTCCTTATTGTTGAATTCCGTTCGGTGAACACATCACGCCGCCGTCATCTGCTCCCACCAGCCCAACAACCTGATCGCTTCACCATTGCTGCTTCCGCACACCTCGACGTCGGCTTCGAATGCCGAACACACGGCAGGACGTTCCGGGCGGCCAAAAATCCGGCACAGAATGTCAACTGACAGTTGCACGCAACGTTCGCCCGCAGCCTTGCCGAGCGGCATGCCAGGAATGGCTGAACTGATGGAAGGGGCAATGCAACAGGCGCCACAGCCTTCGCGGCATTTCATGACGACGAGCTCCTCGCGATGGGCGATGTGTAAAAAGGACGGGGCACAGGGTAACCGCTAAAACGGTTGTTTCAAATTGCTGAGGACGAGTTTTTGCTGTTCAGCGGCTGTGACTGACCAGTCTCCGACAAAGCGTCTGGCCAGAGGTTTACACAGGAGGGGATTCAGCGCTTGAATTCGAATTCCAGCGCAGCGCCATCAACATCGCGACGCTCTTCATTGCGCAGTTGCAGCTGCATTTCGTTGCTGATCAAACGCCCGTTGAGTTGAAAGGCTTCGCTGCCCGCTTTGTCACCGAACATCTGCGGCAAGAGGGCCTCGCGCTTGGGCAACGTCACCGTGCCCTCGGGTTTGAGTTCTTCGGCCATGTGCTCGGGCAAACTGAGATCGATCGGGACCGGCGGCAATTTGGTCTTGGCAATTTCGCGAGCAGATTTTGATTTGGAGGAAGTCGGCGTGCGTTTCTTCACTTTGGCCGCAGCCTTCTTTGCGGGTGTAGCCTTCTTGGCGGGTGCGACTTTCCTGGCCGTTGCCGGTTTGTCCGGCGTCGCACTGGCGGCAGGTTTTTCCTGAGCGGGAGCCGCCATGACGCCACCGGCCTGGCAGGTGACCAGCAGACAGATCGATAGCCAGACGGCAGGAAAAATCGGTTTCATGGACCCAACGAAGTGAGCGACAGATAGCCATATGCTCGCCTGTTGCACGCTACAAGACAAGCATGGACAGGCAATACCTGCCCGCCCCGTCAAAATCCGCCAGCCATTTCCTGGCACAGCTGGGTGGCCAGCATGCCCAGAGTCATCAGGGCGCGCTCGGCTTCACGGTTCCAGGGGGTACCGCAGTTGAGCCGAATGCAGTGATTGAATTGCTCGGTGTTACTGAAAATCAAACCAGGCGCGATACTGATGCCCTGCTGCAACGCCCTTACGTGCAGTTCCTGAGTGTTGACCCGTCCAGGCAAACTGACCCACAAGATGAAGCCGCCTGTCGGCCGGGTCATCTGCGTGCCTTCCGGAAAATACTGCTGTACCGCCAGCTGAAACGCGCTGAGATTCTTCCGGTACTCCTGACGGATGTAGCGCAAATGGCGGTCGTAGCCGCCATTTTCCAGATAGGCGGCAATGCCCATTTGCGTGACGCTGCAGGCCGAGTGCGTGCTGAATGTCTGCAGGCGCTGGATTTCCTGCTGGTATTTACCGGCAATCATCCAGCCGATCCGCACCCCCGGCGACAAGGTCTTGGAGAAGCTCGAGCAATAGATCACCTGATCCAGCCGGTCGTACGCCTTGAGTGATTTTGTGCGGCCCTGCTCAAACATCAATTCGCCATAGATATCGTCTTCGACAATCTGGATATCGAAATCCGACGCCAGCCGCAGTAACTGTTTCTGCCGCTCCTCGGGCATGGTGCCGCCCAGAGGATTGCTCAGCCGGGTGGTCAGCACCAGAGCCTTGATCGACCATTGGTTGGCAGCCAGTTGCAGGGCTTCCAGGCTCATGCCGGTGGCGGGATCACTGGGGATTTCAATGACTTTGAGGCCGAGCAGGTCGGCCAGCTGCAGCAGACCATAGTAGGTCGGCGACTCGGCGGCGATCAGGTCGCCCGGGCGGGTCAGTACGCGCAGTGACATTTGCAGCGCGTCCACGCAGCCGTGGGTGATCACGACTTCCGAGGGGTCGACCACCACGCCAGCATCGCGCATGCGAATCGCCACTTGCCGACGTAGCGGCTCAAAACCGGGGCTGAACATGTAGCTGAAGGCGCGAGGGCTGTGGAATCGGGTGACTTTGGCCAATTGCTGATGCAGTGCGCGCACCGGCAGGTAATCAACACTCGGCACCGCAGCGCCCAGCGGAAAGACGCCTTCGCGGCGGGATTCGACCAGCACTTGCTGAATAATGCTGCTGCGCGTTACCAGACCGGGGCGCTCGACCCGGGCAATGTCCGGCGTCGGCGCGGTCAGGGCCGGCGTCTGGTGTACGTAGTAGCCCGACTGCGGACGCGCGCGGATCAGGCCCTGATCCTCGAGGTTGGCGTATGCCTGCAAAACGGTCGCATGGCTGACATTGAGCTGCGAACTCATCTTGCGCACCGAGGGCACGCGCTCGCCCGGCTGATAGACGCCACGTCGGATGTCTTCAGCCAATTGCTGAGCAATACGTTGGTAGAGCAAAAGATTGGTCATGACGCAGCACTCGATTTCACGGGCATTTTATTCTTGTGTGAAACAATACCGGAACAGTTTAGAAGTGTACTGGGACAGTTGCCACAATAGTCGACCGTACAGTGCAGTGT
>JALYPE010000241.1 GCA_030856525.1 Pseudomonadota bacterium
AGCGCAAAATGCACATGGCCGGCCACGCGTACAGGCGTGCGCACAGACGACTGTTGTCCGGATTGAACGGTCGACACAGGCCCAGTAACACGCCAAGCACACCTGCAAGTACAAAGTGCAGGCTCATCAACAACATACGCAACACAAACAGCATCTGCAGGCCCACCAGTACAAAAGGTGGCGCAGTGTACGGATGTGCACTGTTTTCGGCAATTGCTGCCATGGAAACAGGAGATGGGCGATGTTTGACCGCATGTTTCGGACTTGGATGTCAGAGCCGTTCTAGAGCCGTTGTAGATTTTTCCATCAAGTACGTACGAAAAAGCCCGGCGCGGACGTCGGGCTTTTAGATGATGCCGGTCAGGCTTAACCCATGTGTTGCTGATCCAGGATAATCGCGTTGTCCAGGGTGTCGAGCAGCCCCTTGCGTACTTTCAATTTGGTGTTCTTGTGAGCCGTCATGTTGATCTTCTTCAATTGACGCGCTGCTGCCAGTGCCGCGTTTTGCAGCTCATCGGCCGATACCACTGCGTCAAGGAAACCCGCATCAACCGCGCTTTGCGGATTGAACATCTCGCCATTGATCACTGAACGGTGAAACGCCGATTTGCGCAGACGATCACGCGCAATCTCGATACCGGCGTGGTGCATGGTCATACCGATTTGCACTTCGTTCAGGCCAATGCTGAACGGACCGTCGACGCCGATGCGGTAATCCGCCGACAAAAGCAGGAATGCACCCTTGGCCACCGCGTGGCCCGGGCAGGCGACAATGACCGGAAACGGGTGAGACAAAAGGCGGCGGGCCAATGTCGAACCGGCTGTCACCAGCGATATCGCTTCTTTAGGGCCTGCGGTCATTACCTTCAGGTCATAACCGCCGGACAGGATTCCCGGCTGACCGGTAATGATCACAACGGCGCGATCCGTCACGGCCTGATCCAGAGCTGTGTTGAACGCAGCAATCACGTCCGGCGAGATTGCATTGACCTTGCCATTGCTCAAGGTCAGGGTCGCGATACCGTCTTCGAGATGGTAGGAAATCAACTCACTCATGACGCTATTCCTTGTATGAAAGTTGAGGCAGACGTTACCCACCGCAGCAGGCCAGGTAAAGCGCCGTGACTGACCCGCCAGTCATCCTTTTCCCGCACGCCACGTAGCGCCAGCCTTGCCTGCGGTGTGTCGCCTTATATATAGAAGAAGACGCGAAGCCGGAGATTGGCCGGTTTGCCATGGCGCGCGGCTGACAAGATCACCTGAATCCCTAACCACATGAAAATTCTGCAAAAAAAGTTTGCCATCAGAAAAGCTTTCGACTACATTAGCGCGCCTCGACAGACAGAAGATGTTTGTAGAGATACGGTGAAGTGTCCGAGTGGCTTAAGGAGCACGCCTGGAAAGTGTGTATACAAGAAATTGTATCGAGAGTTCGAATCTCTCCTTCACCGCCAAATTCGATGTAACCAAAACCCCTGATTTCGAAAGAAGTCAGGGGTTTTGTGGTTTTTGGGGTCTGAAAATATCACCGCTAAGAGCGTGGTTCAGGCGTTTCTGAAGTTTATGCAGGACGCGAGAGTCTGTTGTGGGAAGCAGGGTTGGAAGACCGGCTACACCGGGGCGTTCACGGGATTCTGTCGCTCATCGATGTGCGTCCGCAGCAGGGTTTCCATATCACGCTCAGGAGTACAGAATGATCCGATCCCCGGCGATAGCCGATCCCACAATCCTTGAATGAGTGTGTGCAGGTTATGCAGGAGTTCAGCATGAAGCAGGCTGAGCTGAAAAAAGTCCACGTAGAGATCGTCAAGCTGATGGCCGAGCAGCGCAAGCTGAACGCTGAAGCGGGCGAGATGACCCGCGAGACCTTCTGGTATCCGGTAGCTGTCGCGACAGGTTTAATTGGTACGGTGGCTACCGTTACGGCCGTATTGATCAAGCTTCTTTAAGAACAGGTTTCACCCGATTCATTTTGCATGCCCACTCGAACGGAATCGAACATCATGCCATTCCTTATCGCAAGCTATCGCCTCTTGACCCTGTCCTGTGTGGCCATGCTGATGCCCTTGGTATCCTCTTTGGCCATGGCATCCACCCCCGAGGCATTTCCTGATGCCAGGGCCAGCGACCCGGCGAAGCTCGGCTGGATGGTTGGATCGCCACCTCCCGCCGACCGTACCGTGCGTTTTGAAGACGGCAGCTATTTTCGATTTCCTGCGATGCGCTGGAGTGTCTCGAATTTTCGTCAGCTCATGCCGACAATCAACGTATCGCGAGGGCTCGGCGCCCCGACTCCGCTGAAGTCGGCGTTGCGTGAAGACATCGACGCCATCACCCTCATACCGCTCGGGGCAACGGCACCGATGACGTGGGAGCAGTCCCTGCCAGCTGCTTACACCGACGGTATCGTGGTGATGCACCGCGGCCGAATCGTCTACGAGCGCTACTTCGGGGTTTTGAAGCCGGAGGGGCAGCACGCGGCGATGTCGGTCACCAAATCCGTGGTCGGTACGCTGGGCGCGATGTTGGTGGCCGAGGGGAAAATCGATGCTGATAAACGGGTGGTCGAGTATGTTCCCGAATTGAAGGACTCCGCTTTTGGCAGCGCGACGGTGCGCCAGGTTCTCGACATGACCACCGGCCTGAAATACAGCGAGGATTACGCCGACCCGAACGCCGAAGTCTGGGCGCACGCCAACGCCGGCAATCCATTGCCCAAACCGGCGGATTACACCGGTCCTCGCAGCTACTACGAGTTCCTGCAGAGCGTGCAGCCGCAGGGTGAGCACGGCGCAGTCTTCGCCTACAAAACCATCAACACCGACGTGCTCGGATGGGTCATCGCGCGAGTGAGCGGGCGTAATGTCGCGCAATTGTTGTCCGAGCGCATCTGGAGTCGGCTTGGGGCGGAACAGGATGCCTACTTCAGCGTGGATTCCATAGGCACGCCGTTCGCGGGCGGCGGCTTAAGCGCGGGTCTCAGGGATCTCGCACGGTTTGGCGAGATGCTGCGCACGGGAGGCCAAGCCAACGGCCAGCAGATCGTGCCCGCATCCGTCATCGCTGATCTTCGCCGGGGTGGTGACAAGCAGGTATTCGCAAAAGCGGGTTATGACCTCCTCAAAGGCTGGAGCTATCGATCAATGTGGTGGGTAACGGACAAGGCGGGCGGAGCTTTCATGGCGCGCGGCGTTCATGGGCAGCGCATCTACGTGGACCCGGAGGCCGAAATGGTCATTGTGCGTTTTGCTTCCCACCCTGTTGCGGCTAATGCCGCCAACGACCCGGTCACGCTGCCGGCGTTCGACGCACTGGCTCGATACCTGAAATCATTACCTTGAAGAGCTGAAGGTGCGGCTCAATCTTTACGGTCCACTCGTCGGCGGAGGGATTTCATGAACCGCAAGTCCACTAATGACCGACTAGTCTCAAAATTCTTGGTGATCGGTATTTTTCGGGCAAATCGGGCTTGCCGGTGCTGATCGCGTTTGAGGGGTGTAGATATGGCTCATCCGTATAACGAAGACGACGGAGCAGAATTTCCGATCAACAATTGCGTGCAGTGTGGGCAAACCGAATACGTGGCTAGTTTTGGTGAAGATCAGATCAAAGTCGGCAAAATGAAATCCATGGTCAGTCGCGGGCCGAAGTCGAAGTTCATGCCCAAGGTAGCGGCCCCGGTTAGGAAGTGATGAAACC
>JALYPE010000625.1 GCA_030856525.1 Pseudomonadota bacterium
GACCAGCCCACGCCCAGGCCAATGCGCACGCCGGTCAAAATATCGGGCAACGCATTCGGCAGGATTACATGGCGAATCAACTGTGCACGGGTTGCGCCCAACGACTGCGCCGCGCGTAATTTCGCCGGGTCGACGGTGCGCACACCGGTTGCCGTGGCGATGGCAATCGGGGCGAAAATCGCCAGGTAGATCAGCAGCACTTTTGACAACTCACCGATACCGCACCAGATCACGATCAGCGGCAGATACGCCAGCGGTGGAATCGGCCGGTAGAACTCGATCAGCGGATCGAGCACGCCACGGGCGATACGATTGGCACCGATGGCGATGCCCACGGGCACGGCGGTCAACACCGCGAACCCCAACCCCAGGCCGATGCGGCCGAGGCTCGCAGCCAAGTGCTGCCACAAGGTTGAATCCATATAGCCGCTGGTCGCCAGCAGCCAGCCTTTTTGCAGCACGGCCGACGGGGGCGGCAGGAATAAGGGTTCGATCATGCCGGTCGCCGTAACCGCCCACCACAGGGCAATCAGCGCGATCAGGGTCAGCACGCTGATCCAGCGGGTGCTCACACTGCGACGCACCCGGATCACCGTCGAACCCGCTTTTACCGTGGCGGCAGGAATTTCATAACTGCTCATGCGCGCTCCTGCCGCGTGGCGGCGCTGCGTTGGGAGAACACTTTGGCGAGCACATGTTCGCGGGTTTCAATGAAGCGCGGATCTGACTTGATCGCTCGTGCCGACTCACCGGCAGCATAACGCCGACCGAAATCCAGGCTCAGGCGCTCGACGATCTGCCCTGGATTCGGCGCTAACAGAATCAGGTCCGTGGCGAGGAACACCGCTTCCTCGATGTCGTGGGTAATCAGGAACACCGGTTTGGCGGTGCGTTGCCAGACCTGTAAAAGCAGCTCTTGCATCTGTTCGCGAGTAAAGGCGTCTAGGGCCCCGAAGGGCTCATCCATCAGCAACACGCGCGGGTCGGCAGCCAGCGCGCGGGCGAGGCCGACACGCTGTTTCTGACCACCCGACAGTTGCCAGATGCGCCGATGTTCGAAGCCGGACAGGTCGACCAGCGCGAGCATTTCCCGGGCGCGAACTTCGCGTTTCTCACGGGGCACGCCAGCCAGTTCCAGCCCGAAAGCGACGTTGGCCAGCACGTCCTGCCAAGGCAGCAGCGCATCGTCCTGAAACACCACGCCGCGCTCTGCACTTGGGCCTTTGACCGGCACGCCGTCAAGGCTGATGCGCCCGGCGCTGGGTTCGACGAAACCGGCGATCAGGTTCAACAGCGAAGTCTTGCCGCTGCCGGATGGCCCGAGTGCAACCAGCAATTGCTGCGGCCCGAGGCTTAGGGAAATATCCGTCAGTACCGGTTCCGGACTGCCGGGGTACTGTGCGCTGATGCGCTCCAGCTGTAGCAAAGCCATCGCAATTTGCTCCCGATCAGTGAGTGATGAACTTGGTGCTGACGAAGGGCGCGTAGTCTGGCAGCACGGCCTCGACCTTGCCTTGTTCCTTGAGGAACACGGCGGTGTCGGTGATGGCTTTGGTGGTTGGCGGGCCGAGGGTGATCACCTGATCAGCCGCCAGCGGGTAGACGTTGCCTTGCAGCAGCAGCGGAATATCGCTGGCCTTGGCGCCGGACAGCTTCACCAGCTTGTCGACGTTGGATTGATTGGCGAGCCAGGCTTGCGGGTCTTTGCGGTAGGCGGCGTAGGCGTCGAGGGTCACTTTGGCGAACGCGGTGACAATTTCCGGATGCTTCTCGGCGAAGTCTTTTCGCACGATCCAGGCATCGAACGTCGGTGCGCCGAACTTGGCCAGTTCGCCGGAAGTGATCAGCACTTTGCCATTTTCCTTGGCCACGCCCAGTGCTGGGTCCCAGACGTAAGTGGCGTCGATGTCGCCGCGTTTCCATGCGGCGATGATGGCCGGGGGAGCGAGGTTCAGCACAGTGACTTTCGAAGGGTCGATGTTCCAGTGCTTCAGCGCGGCGAGCAGGCTGTAATGCCCGGTGGACACGAACGGCACAGCGATTTTCTTGCCGATCAGGTCCTGTGGCGTCTTGATCCCGGAACCGTCGCGGGCAACCAGGGCTTCAGCGGCGCCGATCTGGGTGGCGATGAGGAATGTTTCTACCGGGACTTTGCGGGTGATAGCGGCGGTCAGCGGGCTGGAACCGAGATAGCCGATCTGCACATCGCCGGACGCGATGGCGGCAATGATGTCGGCACCGTTATCAAACTTGCGCCAGTCAATCTTGGCGTTGGTGGCCTTCTCGTAAGCGCCGTCAGCCTGGGCAACTTTGGCCGGATCGACAGTGGTCTGGTAGGCGATAGTCACATCGGTTGCCTGAGCAAAAAAGCTCGCCGCAGCCAACGAAGCGGCCGCCAGGAGGCGAAGGGGGAAGTGCAGTTTCATGGAATGAATCTCCTAGTCAGGCGACCGGTGGTCAGCGTGCAAGGAGACTAAATGATCTAAGAATCAGAAAATAAATAACTTTTTCGAATTAGCTTATGAGTGGAAGATTCCAAGTGCAATTATCGCGCGGCTCCTCGTAGCAGCCGGCTTGCCGGCGATGCGGCCCTGAGCCTTGTGGTGAATTCCAGGCCGCCATCGCTGGCAAGCCAGCTCCTACAGGGTTTTGCGTGATGCACATGATTTTGTAGGAGCCGGCTTGCTGGCGATTAAGGTCCGCAGGACCGTCAACGCTAGTTACTGATCGCCAGAATACTCGCCTGGTACGACCCGACAAACACGTCGAAATCGCCCACTTCATTACGCTCAAGCTCCACTTGCTCAACCAGCGACGTACGCGCTCGCTCTTCAAACCTGGTCTGGTCTTCAACACTCAACGGCTCGCTGCGGAAGAACTCGGCATGCGCCTGGCTCTGACGCAGGGAGAACTGGCTGAAGCTCT
>JALYPE010000694.1 GCA_030856525.1 Pseudomonadota bacterium
GAGCATGACCGTGCTGCAGGAGCTGTCGAATATGGGTGTCGATCTGTCCATCGACGATTTCGGCACGGGTTACTCGAGCCTGATGTACCTTAAACGCCTGCCGGCCAACGAGCTGAAGATCGACCGAGGCTTCGTCCGCGATCTGGAACATGACAGCGATGACGCGGCCATCGTGTCGGCCATCGTCGCGCTGGGGCAGGCGCTGGGTTTGCGCATCGTCGCCGAAGGTGTGGAAACCGGTGTTCAGCAGGATTTCCTGACGCAACTGGGGTGCGATTCGCTGCAAGGTTATTTGCTCGGCCACCCGCTACCGGCTGATCGTTTCATGGCCGATATCATTCGCGGCGAGCAGTTGGCAGCCAGCTGAACCATACCCGTAGCGGCTGCCGAGCCTGCGAGCCTGCGAGGCTGCGTTCGGCGGCGCAGCCGTCGTAAACCGGCCAACCCTTTGTACCTGAACACCTTCAGCCTACCCTCTCGCGACGGCTTCGCCGCCGAACGCAGCCTCGCAGGCTCGACAGCTGCTACAGCCGCCGGACGCAGCCTCGCAGGCTCGGCAGCTGCTACAGGCATGCAAAGATCGGCGAGGGCGGTTATTCTTTGCCCTGACTGCACAGGCGTGAAACGGGAGAACAGGCGGCATGGACAAAGTCATCGTCATCACCGGCGGCAGCCGCGGCATTGGGGCTGCCACTGCATTGTTGGCCGCAGGGCTGGGCTATCGGATCTGCATCAATTACCAATCCGATGAGGAAGCAGCGCAAAACGTCCTGGAACAGGTCCGCGCACTCGGCGCGCACGCCATCGCCGTTCGTGCCGACGTCAGCATCGAAGACGAAGTGATCGCCCTGTTCAATCGCGTGGACGCAGAGCTTGGCCGGGTCACCGCACTGGTGAACAACGCCGGCACCGTAGGGCACAAGTCCCGGGTCGATGAAATGTCCGAGTTTCGCGTGCTCAAAATCCTCAAGACCAACGTCTTGGCGCCAATCCTCTGCGCCAAGCACGCCATCCTGCGCATGTCGCCCAAGCATGGCGGGCAGGGGGGCAGCATCGTCAACGTGTCCTCGGTCGCGGCGCGTCTGGGCTCGCCGAATGAATACGTGGATTACGCGGCATCAAAAGGGGCGCTGGACAGCTTCACCATTGGCCTGTCGAAGGAAGTCGCCGGGGAAGGCATCCGCGTCAATGCTGTACGCCCGGGTTATATCTACACCGACTTTCACGCCTTGAGCGGGGATCCGGAGCGGGTGAGCAAACTGGAATCGGCGATACCGATGGCGCGTGGCGGTCGGCCGGACGAAGTGGCTGAAGCGATTGTGTGGTTACTGTCGGACAAGGCTTCGTACGCCACCGGGACCTTTTTGGATCTGGGCGGTGGGCGTTAAGCACCAGCGCCTCGTCGCCTTCACTGTCGTGTTGACAAGCAGGCTGGGGCGAGCCTGCTCGTGAAGACAATCGATCAGTCGATATCCCTTTGCGGAAACGACCGAATGATCCGCCCCAACGTCTCCATCGCCTGCTCGGAAGTCTCATCCCAAGGACTTCCATAGTTCAACCGAATGCAGTTCCTGAAGCGTTGCGTCGCTGAAAAAATCGGCCCCGGTGCGATGCTGATGCCCTGCGCCAACGCCATCCGGAACAGCTTCAACGAATCGATCTGCTCCGGCAATTCCAGCCACAGGAAGTACCCACCCGCCGGCTGACTGACCCGTGTTTGCGCGGGGAAATAACGGCCAATCGCCGCGAGCATCGCGCTCTGCTGTTCCTCCAGGGCATAACGCAACTTGCGCAGATGCCGGTCATAGCCGCCGTGTTGCAAGTAATCGGCAATGGCCGCCTGGGCCGGCATCGACGCGCACAGGGAGGTCATCAACTTCAACCGTTCTATCTTCTGCGCGTAACGCCCAGCCGCCACCCAGCCAATTCGATAACCAGGGGCCAGGCTTTTGGCGAACGAGCCGCAATGCATTACCAAACCTTCGGTATCAAAAGCCTTGGCTGGTTTCGGCGCATGCTGCCCGTAATAAAGCTCGGCGTAAACATCGTCCTCGATCAGAGGTACTTGATGCTTGCGCAACAGTTCAACCAGTTGCTGTTTCTTCGCCTCCGGCATGCTCGCGCCGATCGGATTCTGGAAACTGGTCATGCACCAGCAGGCCTTGATCGGATGGCGCTCAAGGGTCTGCGCGAGTACATCGAGGTCGATGCCATCGCGCGGATGCACGGGGATTTCCACGGCTTTGAGCTTCAGCCGTTCGAGGATTTGCAGGCAGGCATAAAATGCCGGGGCCTCGATCGCCACCAGATCGCCCGGCTCCGTGACGGCTTGCAGGCACAGGTTTAGCGCCTCGAGGGCGCCGTTGGTGATCAGCAGTTCTTCCATCGGCAACATCAAGCCGCCGACCATGTAGCGCAGGGCGATTTGCCGGCGTAGTTGCGGGTTGCCCGGCGAAAGATCGGTGACGACCATGCGCGGGTCCATGACGCGGGTAGCGCTGGACAGTGATCGCGACAGCCGCTGCAGCGGGAACAGGGCAGGGCTGGGGAATGCCGAGCCGAAGGGCACTGTGTTCGGATCCTTGATGGAGTCGAGCACCGAGAAAACGAGTTCGCTGACGTCTACTTCGGTGGATTCGCTAACCT
>JALYPE010000712.1 GCA_030856525.1 Pseudomonadota bacterium
GCCGCACCGTGTGCATCGGCAAAAAGAGCCTGAAATGGGTGCCGTTGTTCGGGCAGTTGTTCTGGCTGGCGGGTAACGTGCTGATCGACCGAGGCAATGCGCAGAAGGCACGGCAGTCGATGTTGACCACCACCCACACCTTGCAGCATGAAGACACGTCCATCTGGGTGTTCCCCGAGGGCACGCGCAATCTTGGCGAGGAGCTGTTGCCGTTCAAGAAAGGTGCGTTCCAGATGGCGATTGCCGCAGGCGTGCCGATCGTGCCGGTGTGTGTCAGCAGTTACGTCAAACACATGCGACTTAACCGCTGGCGCAGTGGGAAAATTCTGATCCGCTCGCTGCCGGCGATTCCCACCGCAGGGTTGAGCATGGATGACATGCCCATGTTGATCGATCAATGTCGCGAGCAGATGCGCGAGTGCATCGCCTCGATGGACCGGCAACTACAAGCTGCCTGAAAAAACCCGCCAGGTGCGGGTTTTCTTTTTGGCGAACTCTGAAAGTTTTGCTGACTCTCAAACAGCAGACAAGGCTAAGCTGATACCTGCCTGCCACTGCCACCTGCACATAAGAAGCGAATCAGAACCATGGGTAGAGTTGTTGCTGCTGCGGTTTACAGCGCCGGTAAGAAAGTCACCAATATCACGCTCGATGAAGGCGCGTCCTGGGCAGAGAAGCCCGGCCACTTTGTCTGGATCGGTCTTGAAGAACCGAATGAACAAGAGCTGAATAACCTGCAACGCCAGTTCAACCTGCATGAACTTGCCATTGAAGACGCTCTGGAAAAACACAGTCGCCCAAAGCTTGAAACCTTTGGCGATGCGCTGTTCATCGTGACGTATTCGCCCATTCGCCATAACGGCAAACTGGAATTCATCGAGACGCATATTTTCGCCGGCAAGGGCTACATCATTACCGCGCGCAACGGCCACTCCGCATCCTATGCCTATGTCCGGCAACGCTGTGAAGCACGTCCGCTACTGCTCGAACATGGCGAAGATTTCGTGCTGTACGCCCTCCTCGACTTCGTCATTGAAAACTATCAGCCAGTGGGCGAAGCGATTCATGCCGAAATTGATGAACTGGAGCACAACGTTCTGTGCAGTTCGTTGAATGAGCACGACATTCAAAAAATTCACAGCCTGCGTCGCGACGTAGTGCGTCTACGGCGTTACGCAGCGCCGATGGTGGAGATCAGCGAGGAACTGCAAAGGCTTAACTTTCCGTTCATCGACAAGAACATGCGCCCGTACTTTCGCGATGTGCAAATCCATGTAACACGGCAGATGGAAGATTTGACGACGCTGGCCGACATCGCCAGTCAAACCATCGAAATCGGCGTGTTACTGGAAGCCTCGCGTCAGAGCCTAGTGCAGCGCAAGTTCGCTGCGTGGGCGGCAATTCTGGCGTTTCCGACTGCAGTGGCGGGGATCTATGGGATGAATTTCGAGAACATGCCGGAGTTGACCTGGCATTACGGCTATTTCGGAGTGCTGGGATTTATTTCGGTGGGCTGCGTCAGTTTGTGGGTAAGTTTCAAGCGATCGGGGTGGTTGTAGGTGAAGTAGAGTCGCTACAAAATCGCGAGCAGGCTCGCTCCCACAGATTGCGAGAGCGAACCCCGGTTTTAAGCGGGTTTGACCGCCTCTGGCTTATGCGCCACAAACCGCATCATCCACTCCGCTACCGTCGCGCCATGATGCTCGTGCTCAAGGCTGGCCATGCCTTTCGTGTAAACCTGCTCGCCCAGCGCTTCCTGACGAATATCCAGCAACGCGCGCGAATAATCGTGGATGAATTCCGGGTGCCCCTGGAAACACAGCACCTGATCGTTGATGTGGTAAGCCGCGAACGGGCAGAAATCGCTGGAAGCGATGACCGTGGCGTTTTCCGGCAATGACGTCACCTGGTCCTGGTGGCTGATCAGCAACGTCAGCTCTTCCTTGACCGGGCTCATCCACGGCGCCTTCGCCGCGAGTTTGTAACTGTGCGTGCCGACGCCCCAGCCCTGGGTCGCGCGCTCGCTTTTACCGCCCAGTAACAGCGCCAGCAATTGATGGCCGAAACACACGCCCAGCAATTTGTCGCCACGCTCGTAGCGGTTCAACAGGTAAGCCCTGAGGGTTTCAATCCATGGGTCGGTGCCGAAAGAGTCGGCTTTGCTGCCAGTGACAAGATAAGCGTCGAAGGCCAGGTCATCGCTCGGATATTCGCCCTGCACCACGTTGTAAACGGTGAACTCCGCGGCGATAGGTTGCTGCGAAAACAGACGCTGGAACATCTGCCCGTAACCCTGGTATTGATCGATCAGTTCCGGACGCAGAATGTCGGTTTCCAGAATGCAGATGCGTAACGACATAAAAAATACCTGACACGTGAAGGGAATAATGCACACCCCAGAGCCTGCCCTGAAACACGATGGCAGGCAAGCCTCGGAGTGCGTCACTTGTCCCTTAGAACGCCTCCCCTTTAGCGGCTTTTTCCAGCAGCAGCGCAGGCGGCGCGAACCGCTCGCCGTAAGCGTCGGCCAGGTACTGCGCGCGGGCGACGAAATCCTTTACCCCGTATTGGTTGATGAACTGCAGCGCGCCACCGGTCCAGGCGGCGAAGCCGATACCGAAGATCGAACCGACGTTGGCGTCTGCCGTCGAGGTCAGCACGCCCTCCTCCACGCAGCGCACAGTTTCGATCGCTTGCACGAAGAGCAGCCGATCACGCACATCCTTTGGCGAAATCTGCCCGTCGGCCTGCTCAAAACGGCTCTTCAACTCTGGCCACAGATGCTTCTGGCCACCGGCAGGGTAATCATAGAAACCGCCTCCCGCGGCTTTGCCAGGACGCTTGTATTCGTTAAGCAGCAGATCAATCACGGCGAAGGCCGGGTGCTCTGTCAGCGGTTTCCCTTCCGCTTGCAGGTCTCTGGCCGTTTGCTGGCGGATATGGCTCATCAGGCTAAGGGAAACTTCGTCGGAGATCGCCAGAGGCCCGATCGGCATGCCGGCCTTGCGCGCTTCGGTCTCGATCATCGGCGCACTCACGCCCTCGCCGAGCATGGCGATGCCCTCGTTGGTAAAGGTGCCGAACACTCGCGAAGTGAAGAAGCCGCGACTGTCGTTGACCACAATCGGGGTTTTCCTGATTTGCAGGACGAAATCGAAACCACGGGCCAGGGTTTCGTCGCTGGTGTGGCTGCCCTTGATGATTTCCACCAGCGGCATTTTCTCCACGGGACTGAAAAAATGCAGGCCGATGAATTTGCTCGGGTCGGGCACGGCAGTGGCGAGGCCGCTGATCGGCAAGGTCGAGGTATTGGAAGCGATGAGCGCATCCGGGCCGACGACTTTTTGCGCGGCGGCCGAGACCCTGGCTTTCAATTCCCGGTCTTCGAATACCGCTTCGATGATCAGGTCGCAACCGGCCAGGTCCTCATCATTTTCGGCAGGACAGATCCGCGCCAGGATCGCCTCGCGTTGCTCGGTACTCATCTGGCCACGCGCGACTTTCTTGTCCAGCAGCGCCGCCGAGTGCGCCTTGCCCTTCTCGGCAGCGGCGAGGTTGACGTCCTTGAGCACCACTTCAATGCCCGCCGAGGCGCTGACAAACGCAATGCCCGCCCCCATCATTCCGGCGCCCAGCACGCCGACTTTTTGCGTCACATAAGGCGCGAAACCTTGAGGTCTTGAGCCACCGGCGTTGATCTCATTGAGCTGAAACCAGAAGGTGCCGATCAGGTTTTTCGAGATCTGGCCGGTGGTCAGTTCAGTGAAGTAGCGCGTTTCGATCAGGTGCGCGGTGTCGAAATCGACCTGAGCGCCTTCTACCGCCGCGCAGAGAATCTTCTCCGGCGCGGGCAGGCAGCCCTGGGTTTTGCTGCGCAGGATCGACGGCGCGATCGCCAGCATTTGTGCGACTTTCGGATTCGACGGCGTACCACCCGGAATCTGATAACCCTTCACATCCCAACGCTGCACCGCCGCCGGGTTGGCGATGATCCATGCGCGCGCCTTGGCCAGCATCTCATCAACATTGCTCGCCAGTTCATCGATCAACCCCGCCTGCAAGGCTTGTTGCGGGCGGATTTTTTTACCTTCCAGCAAATACGGCAAGGCTTTTTCCAGCCCGAGCAGGCGCACCGTACGCACCACCCCGCCGCCGCCCGGCAACAGGCCGAGCGTCACTTCGGGCAACCCAAGTTGCACGGCTGGATTATCCAGCGCGATCCGGTGATGACAGGCCAGGCAGATTTCCCAGCCACCGCCCAGCGCCGCGCCATTGATCGCGGCGACCACGGGTTTGCCGAGGGTTTCGAGGGTGCGCAACTGAGCTTTCAATGTCAGCACCATGTCGTAGAACGCTTTGGCCTCGGGCTTGCCGATTTTGATCAATTCATTCAGGTCACCGCCGGCGAAGAAGGTTTTCTTGGCCGAGGTGATGATGACGCCGGCAATCGTCTCTCTTTCCGCGACCAGCCGGGCGACGCACGCCGCCATGGCCTCGCGATACACGGCGTTCATGGTGTTGGCGCTCTGGCCCGGCATGTCGATGGTCAGGACGACGATTGTGTCCTGGCCTTTTTCGTAACGAATGGCTTCGGTCATTACAGTTTCCTTGAAGTCGGGGCTCAGAGGCGTTCGATGATGGTGGCAATGCCCATGCCGCCGCCGACGCACAAGGTCGCGAGGCCGTAACGCAGGCGCCGGGTTTCCAGCTCATCGAGCAGCGTGCCGAGAATGGCGCAACCGGTCGCGCCCAACGGGTGGCCCATGGCGATGGAGCCGCCGTTGACGTTAACTTTGTCCGGATCGATGGCCATGTCCTTGATGAATTTCAGCACCACCGAGGCGAAAGCTTCATTGACTTCGAACAGATCGATGTCTTCGACTCGCAACCCCGCCTTGGCCAAGGCTTTGCGGGTAGCCGGTGCAGGGCCGGTGAGCATGATGGTCGGGTCGGTGCTGGTAACTGCGGTGGCGACGATGCGCGCGCGTGGCTGCAAGCCGAGCGCGCGGCCCTTGGCTTCGGAACCGATGAGCATGAGCGCTGCACCGTCGACAATCCCGGAACTGTTGCCCGGTGTGTGGACGTGGTTGATACGTTCAACATGGCTATAGACCCGCAATGCCGTGGCATCGAAACCCAACTGCCCCATCATCTCGAAACTCGGCTTGAGTTTGCCGAGCCCCTCCAGGGTGCTTTCGGCCCGAATGAACTCATCGTGATCAAGCAGGACGATGCCGTTCTGGTCCTGCACCGGCACCAGGGATTTGCTGAACGAACCGTCGGCCCGTGCGCGCGCCGCTTTCTGCTGAGAATGCAGTGCGTAGGCATCGACGTCGTGACGGCTGAAACCCTCCAGCGTGGCGATCAGGTCCGCACCCACGCCTTGCGGGGTGAAATGGCTGTGCAGGTTGGTTTGCGGGTCCAGCGCCCAAGCGCCGCCATCGCTGCCCATCGGCACGCGCGACATCGATTCGACACCGCCGACCACCACCAGGTCTTCGAACCCTGATCGCACTTTCATCGCGCCGAGATTGACGGCTTCCAGGCCTGAGGCGCAAAAGCGGTTGATCTGCACGCCGGCGACGCTGACGTCCCAGTCGGCCACTTGCGTTGCGGTCTTGGCGATGTCCGAACCCTGATCGCCGATGGGCGTTACGCAGCCCAAGACCACATCGTCGACCTGACGGGTGTCGAGGTCGGTACGCTGCTGCAACGCGGTGAGCAATCCGGCCACCAGGTTCACCGGTTTGACGCTGTGCAGGGCACCGTCCGCCTTGCCTTTGCCGCGGGGCGTGCGTAACGCATCGAAAATCAAAGCTTGGGTCATGACGTCCTCGAACCGCTGTGCAGGATTGAATGCAGACCTCCACCTTATGCCGAGCCGTTTCGAATTCAATGACCGCAACGCTCAGCGAGATTGACGACCACGCTCAGACGGACGGTAGTCTGCTAACGAGTTGCCCGATAGAGTGGCTGAAGCTGTCTAGCCAACGGGCGGCAAAGAAGCTGGCCATAGGCCTCATGCTTTTTTTACAACTTTCAGCACATAGACCATACGAAATGGATCTAAGCCAAGTGTGACGCGGGCTCTAACGAGCTCTAAGGTGAAGAGGAACGAAGTCGTCGTCGGGTTTTGCCGAGGCACTCGTCTTACAGGAAGTGCAACGCTCTGCCGTCATGGAGATATGCGGGCAGGCAATCAGGGAATAACAAAAAAGGCGGTCAAGCCATGTTCAAGCAATCGAAAGTACGTCAAGCCGGTCTCATTCTTTTCGCCACCACGCTCGTGTTGATCTTGCCGAACCTGACCAAGGTGCTCGGCTGATCGCTCCAATCAAACAGCTGAAGATTTTATCTCGTCGCGCCAAATTGTGACTGGCTCACTTTGCGGGCCGGCGCGGCTGTGCCAACCTTGCGGCACATCCCAGACTTGGACGGCGATCCTTGAAAGCGCTCATTCTGTTGGCGGCCCTGCTGTTCGGCGCGCCGCTTTACGCAGCTCAGCTTGATCTTGAGCTGGGCGACTATTCGCGTAGCTGGCAAACCGAGGAGTTGCTCAAGCACCCTCAGATCGAATCCATCACGATCAAAAACGATGTGTCCTACAAGCGGGACATGAATTACCGCGCCGTGCCGCTAATGGTGCTGTTGCACGGGATCAAACCTGATCAGCATTTGCAAGCCGTGGCCTCGGACGGATTTGCGGCCGAGCTGGCAGCGGCGCCGTTACTCAACGCTCATGGCGCGCGGGCGTGGCTGGCCATCGAGGACCCGGCGCAACCGTGGCCCGGGCTTTCCGCAGGCAAACACAGTGCTGGGCCGTTTTACCTGGTCTGGACTGACCCTCAGGCGGGCAACATCAGCCCGGAACAATGGCCGTTTCAAGTCGCGAGTATCAAGCGCATGGCGCCGGTGGCCGAGCGCTTCCCTGCCCTGCTGCCTGATTCTGCATTGAAGGCGGATGATCCTGTGAACCAAGGGTTTGCGTTGTTTCAGAAGAATTGTCTGGCGTGTCATCGATTGAACGGTGCCGGGGATGCGCAGTTTGGGCCGGATCTGAATATTCCGTTCAGCCCGACCGAGTATTTTGCCGTGGAGTTTTTGCAGCGCTACATTCGTGATCCGCAGAGTTTGCGGCAGTGGCCACAAGCGAAAATGCCCGGGTTTTCAGCGGCGGTGTTGCCGGACGGGGACCTGGAGATGCTGGTGGGGTATTTGAAGCATATGGCGGGGCGTAAGGTCAGGCCATGAGTGTGTGTTGTGAGGACCGGCCTCATCGCGAGCAAGCTTTGCTCCCACAGGTGAATACCGGACTTCGCTTGTATGCATGACGCAGATCCGTGGGAGCAAGGCTTGCCCGCGATGAGGCCCAGTCAGTCGATATTGATGTTGGCTGAACCACCGCCATCGCCAGCTAGCCGGCTCCTACAGGTTTTGGGTGAACAACAGTCCGCAATCCAGCATAGATCCCTGTGGGAGCGTGGCTTGCCCGCGATGGCGGTGGGTCAGTCGATGTTGATGGGGCTGAACCACCGCCATCGCCGGCAAGCCGGCTCCTACGGGTTTTGTGGTGGATGGGTTTTTGCGTACAACCCAAAATCACTGCTGCTGGACGGATATCACCGGCGCCGGGACCGGGATCGGTGTCGGGGAGACGAAGACTTTGGCGTGCATCTGCTCGCACCCGCCGCCCCGGCGCATGCCGCGGACCGGGCAGGCGTCGAGGTAATCGAGGCCTACTGCCAGTTTCAGATGGCGTTCGGGGCGCGCCAGCTGATTGGTCACGTCGAAGCTGTACCAGGCGTCGTCGAGCCAGGCTTCCGCCCACGCATGGCTGGCCAGGTGTTCGCAATCCTCTGTGTACAAATAGCCCGAGACGTAACGCGCCGGGATGCCGAGGCTGCGCGCACAGGCCAGAAACGCATGGGTGTGATCCTGGCAAACGCCCGCACGACCGGCAAAGGCATTGGCCGCGCTGGTGTCGACTGCCGTAGAGCCCGGCGTGTAGGTCATGTGCTGGTTCAGGCCGTGCATCAAATCGATCAATGCTGTGCGATCGCGACGTTGCTTGCACTCCTTGCCCGCAAAAGCACGCAAGTCTTCGTCGGCTTCGGTCAGGCGGGTGAACCGCAGAAAAGGCAGCGCAGACTGGCTCTCATGTTCGGCTTCGCGCAATTCGTCGATGTCGACCTGGCCGCGCGCGCCAATGATGATCGCCTCGTGCGGCTCGTCCATGGTCAGCACGTGCAGGATGTTGCCGAACGGATCGAGTTGCGCGCGCACCGGGCGCGGCAGGTCGAGCTGCCAACTCAGCACATGCTGGCGTTCGCTGTCGTGGGGTGTCAGGCGCAGGTACTGGATGCTGGCCCGCACCTGATCTTCATAGTGATAGGTGGTCTCGTGGCTTATGGAAAGTCTCATGCAGCCTCCAGATACGAACTGTGAATGGCGTTGCCCAGCTGGCGCACCAGCGGGATGAACTCGGTCAGCCAGGCATGCAGGCCTTCGTCGAGAATTTCGCTGATGCCGGTATAGCGCAGGCGTGCGTCCATCTCG
Source organism: Pseudomonadota bacterium (assembly GCA_030856525.1). Classification (GTDB taxonomy): domain Bacteria; phylum Pseudomonadota; class Gammaproteobacteria; order Pseudomonadales; family Pseudomonadaceae; genus Aquipseudomonas. Next base: position 8,557 of record JALYPE010000712.1, read on the forward strand.
GCCGCCAGACGCTGCGCGGGTCGACCGTTGGCGCCGGGCAGCTGCGCGAGAATCTGGTCGATCTCTTCGGTGCAGGCACGCAACGAACGCGGCACATCCGCGCGCAGCAATAACAATTCGGCGACATGCCGCGCGCCAGGGGCGTCGCGGTAAATTTCGGTGTAGGCCTCGAAGGACGACAATGCTCGCAACAACGCGCTCCACTGGTAATACGCGTGAGCCGTGCCATCGCTGACCGCTTCGGCCTGATCGCCGGCCATTTCATAGCGTGCATCGAGCAGACGCAGCGTGTTGTCCGCCCTTTCGATAAACGTCCCCAGACGAATGAAGCGAAACGCGTCGTTGCGCATGATCGTGCCGTAGGACGCGCCGCGAAACAGGTGGGAACGTTCCTTGATCCACTCGCAAAAACGGCTCATGCCATAGCGACTCAAGCCTTGATCAGCGATCCCGCGAATTTCCAGCCAGGTGGCATTGATGTTTTCCCACATGTCCGCAGTAATTCGCCCACGCACCGCGTGTGCACTGGCCCGAGCCGAACCGAGGCAACTGTAGATGCTCGCCGGGTTGGCCGCGTCCAGGGCAAAAAAATGTAGCAAGCGTTCCGCATGCAGATCGCCATGTCGCTCGAGGTAATCCTCGAGGGTGCCGGTGATCAGCAACGGCATGGCGAGTTCGTGCAAGCCGTCACCGCGACCATCCTGCGGCATCAGCGACAGCGAGTAACTGATGTCGAGCATCCGCGCGAGGTTTTCCGCCCGCTCCAGGTAACGCGACATCCAGTACAAATCCGAGGCAGTTCTACTTAACATGGCAGGCTTCCTTCAATCCTCGACCACCCAGGTGTCCTTGGTGCCGCCGCCCTGGGAGGAATTCACCACCAGGGAGCCTTCACGCAGGGCGACGCGGGTCAGGCCGCCGGGGACAACCCGGGTTTCACGGCCAGACAATACAAACGGACGCAGGTCGATGTGCCGCGGCGCAATACCGTTTTCGACAAAGGTCGGGCAGGTCGACAGCGACAACGTCGGTTGCGCGATATACGCGTGGGGTTTGGCCTTGATCCGCTGTCGAAACGATTCGATTTCCGCCGCCGTCGCCGCCGGCCCCACCAGCATTCCGTAACCGCCGGAGCCCTGGGTTTCCTTGACCACCAGGTCCGGAAGGTTGGCCAGCACGTGGGAAAGTTCGGAGGGATTACGACACTGCCACGTCGGCACATTCTTCAGGATCGGCTCTTCGTCGAGGTAGAAGCGAATCATGTCCGTGACAAACGGGTACACCGATTTGTCATCCGCCACGCCGGTGCCGATAGCATTCGCTAGAACGACGTTACCGCTGCGATAGGACGACAGCAGCCCCGGCACGCCGAGCATCGAGTCGGGATTGAACGCCAATGGATCGAGGAAGGCGTCATCGAGCCGGCGGTAGATCACATCGACCGCTTTCGGCCCGTCCGTGGTGCGCATGAACACCTTGTCGTCACGTACGAACAGGTCTGCGCCTTCCACCAGTTCAACGCCCATTTCCCGGGCTAGAAAAGCATGCTCGAAAAACGCGCTGTTGAAGCGTCCCGGTGTCAGCACCACCACGCTCGGGTTGTCGATCGGGCTGGAGCTTTTCAGGGTGTCGAGGAGCAGGTTCGGGTAATGGTCGATGGGCGCGATGCGCTGGGCGGAGAACAGTTCGGGGAACAGCCGCATCATCATCTTGCGGTCTTCAAGCATGTAACTGACGCCGCTGGGCGTTCGAAGATTGTCTTCGAGCACGTAGTACGTGCCGTCGCCATCGCGTACGAGATCGACGCCGGAGATGTGCGAATAGATATCGCGGTGCAAATCCAGCCCCTGCATCGCCAACTGATATTGCTCGTTGGCCAGGACCTGTTCCGCCGGGATGATGCCGGCCTTGATGATGCGTTGCTCGTGATAGAGGTCAGCAAGGAACATGTTCAGCGCCTTGACGCGTTGAATGCAGCCGCGCTCGACGATGCGCCACTCGCTGGCCGGGATGCTGCGTGGGATGGTGTCGAACGGGATCAACCGCTCTGTGCCCTGCTCGTCGCCGTAGAGCGTGAACGTGATGCCGGCGCGATGGAACAGCAGATCGGCCTCGCGTCGCCGCTGGGCGAGAAGCTCGTCGGGGGTTTCCGCCAGCCAACGGGCAAACTCCCGGTAATGCGGGCGGACCTGGCCGCCGGCATCGTACATCTCATCAAAATAGGTGCGGATCATGCCGTGCTCCTTGTCACCCGGATGCGTAAGCCATCGCAAGGCCCGTGCCATCGGCAGAATCGCTTGGGTATCAATCGGTTACGTAATCGGCTTGAACAGGCCGCACCGTTTCTGTGCGCTTAACGCTCGCGCAGGATTAGCTGCGCCTCATTGCAAGGCGGGGTAATGGCTATCAGCGGCATAGTCAGAGGCGATTTCACAGGGTGGGCGCGGGTGCGGATAATCCGTGCATTCGCAGTAAATCTTCCGAACTTCCCTTTAGCCGCCCGCTCAGGCGGCTTTTTTTTTGCCCGAGCTTTGGGCAAGTCTTGCGTTCAGCGCGCCTGAACGACAAATGGCCAACCCGGAGGTTAGCCATTAGCGGATGTTGTCGCTGTTCATGATGTCAGGCGAGTCGCCCTCGGACCTCCTGCTTGACGCCCCACCCTTCGATGATGCCGCCCAAAGGCTCGACCACTGCCTCGAAATCCTGCTCGAAATCGCCGATGCCGTCATAAGTGGCGGACATCACCTTGCTCAGTTCCAGATACCACGCGCCGTCATCTCGCACGCTGATCTGTGCGTTCATGGATTCGCCATTGTAGTGACCTGCCGCCCTGCGTGCCCGCTCCTCGTCCGGGAAAATGGCGTAGAACTCGATGGGATGAAACCGGGAAAAATCGAAACCGCCTTCTTTCATGCGGCGCAGCACGTTGCTGCTGATGTCTTCTTGATAGGCTGTGCTCATGAATCGTCCCCCTCACACTGATGGATAGACTTTCCGTATTCCCAACTGCGCAGCCGGTGGCGGCGAGTGAAGCGGTAACCACGTTACCGCCGGGAAGCAAGCATGTAGCTGACAAGACCAGACCTTAGCGCGATCCGTTCGCTGATCTCGCTTGCAGAGTAGCCGCAAGTCCGAGCTGCTGCCAAGGCCTGGTGTTTCAAAAATGTGCCACAGGGAGTATCAGATGGGAGTAATGCCGAGGATTTGTATGCTGTTCTGGGTTTTGAGACTTTTTACGCTGGCGTCGTCGGTGCGCCCTTCCAGATCGTTCAGATCCAGTTTGGCGGCGACAGGGAAAAGCCGCTCCTTGAGCAATGCGGCGGCGTGCTCGTTGTCCGGGCATTCTTCGCACTCAAAGGTTTCTTCGACTGTTTCGCCGTGATCATCCACGTAAGTGACTTTCCACTTTTGCATCGGTGCCTCCTCGATAAAACCCGCAAGTGGGCTTACCACTATCTGGACTTTTGCACCGTGTGATCGTTCAACGGGATTGCGCTGTACTGCCATGAAAAACGTGTAGGAGCTGGCTTGCCAGCGATCGGATCATCGCAGTGTGGCTGGCAGACCGAGGCGTCTGCATCGCCAGCAAGCCGGCTCCTACAGAAACACTTAGTCGTTGCTCGGCTTGTTCACCGCTTGCAGCACATATTGCGGCAAGGCAAAGGCGCCGATGTGGATTTCCGGGTTGTAGTAGCGGGTGATGATGCCGCTGCCGGCGAAGCGCTGTTGCAGGGTTTCGCGGGACAATTTGCGGTAAGACGTGTTGGTCGCGCCCCACGCAAACGTCATCGAGCCGCCAATGTAAGTCGGTACGGCGGCCTGGTAGAAATGCCAGTCCGGGAACAGGCTGCGCAGGCGTCCGGCGGTGGTTTTGACTTCTTCGATCTGCATGAAAGGCGTGCCGTTCTGGGTCACCAGAATGCCGCCCTCGTTCAGGCAGCGACGGCAGGCCTGATAGAAGTTCTCGGAAAACAGCACCTCGCCCGGGCCGATCGGGTCGGTGGAGTCGGAAATGATCACGTCGAATTTTTCAGTGGTGGTCGCAACGAAACGCATGCCGTCGTCGATCACCAGGTTCAGGCGTGGATCGTCGAACGCACCTTTAGAGTGGTTCGGCAGATACTCTTTGCACATGTCGACCACGGTGCCGTCGATCTCGACCATGGTGATGTGCTCGACACCGCCGTGTTTGGCGACTTCACGCAGCATGCCGCCGTCGCCGCCGCCGATGATCAGCACGCGTTTGGCTGTGCCGTGCGCCAGGATCGGCACGTGGGTGAGCATCTCGTGATAGATGAATTCGTCGGCTTCGGTGGTCTGGATAACGCCGTCCAGCGCCATCACACGGCCCATGCGCGGGTTTTCGAAAATCACCAGGTGCTGATGTTCGGTGCGCACTTCGTGCAGCAGTTTTTCCATGCGAAAACGCTGGCCATAGCCTTCATAGAGGGTTTCCAGGTATTCGCTGGTCGGGGTGGTGCTCATGGGAAGTGCTCCGATGAATGCGGTGGCAACGGACGGTTACCCGCCCATGATGGCCAATCGATCCGTTCGATTGCCCGGGAAAGGCGCGCATTCTACGTCGCGGAAGATGACAGGTCGAACCTCAGTTGCAGGGTCGGCGTCATTCCTTATGGGAGCTGGACATAATGCTGGCC
>JALYPE010000733.1 GCA_030856525.1 Pseudomonadota bacterium
CTACAGCGTTACTCGCTGCTGTCAACACCTCTTTTTCTCCGCTTTCGACCGAGAGGATCGAATCGTCAAAAGAGCCAAACAACACCGCTCCTTCAACTCCTTCCAGGCTTCGATGATCTGAAGCAAGTCGCTGTCGAAAACTGCGTAACTCTTTGTTTACCAAGGAGTTTTCCGTTTCGGCTGCGCCGGAAGTGGGGCGAATTATAGACTTCCAGAATCTGCCGTCAAGCCCTAATTTCTGCCTTATTCAGATTTAAGCGTAATCCGTGCAAATGCCTTCTTCCCGGCCTGGCAAACATGGGTCGCGCCCACGACGTATATAAAGGTGCGATCGACAACTTCACCATCTATACGCACGCCACCGGAATTGAGCAGATCACGGGCCACAGCTGAATTCTTCACCAGCCCCGCCTTATTAAGCACAGCAGCGATCGGCATATCTTCGGCGCCAGCCAGTAGTATCTCAGGCAGATCATCCGGCAACTCGCCTTCTTTCATTCGGTTGCCCGCTGCCCGGTGAGCATTGGCCGCAGCCTCTTCACCATGGAAGCGCGCAACAATCTCTTCAGCCAGCTTGATTTTGATATCACGCGGATTGGCACCCGCCTCGACATCCGCACGGAATGCATCGATTTCATGCATAGAACGAAAACTGAGCAGCTCGAAGTAACGCCACATCAGCGCATCAGGAATGGAAACCAGCTTGCCATACATAACGCCCGGCGCTTCCTGAATACCGACATAGTTGCCCAACGACTTGGACATCTTCTTCACACCGTCCAGCCCCTCAAGCAATGGCATCGTCAAAATGCATTGCGGCTCCTGACCATACCCACGCTGGAGCTCACGCCCCATCAGCAGGTTGAATTTCTGATCGGTCCCGCCCAGCTCGACATCCGCACGCAAAGCCACCGAGTCATAACCCTGTACCAGCGGATAGAGGAACTCGTGAATAGCGATGGGCTGGTTAGTTGTGTAGCGCTTGTCGAAGTCATCGCGCTCCAGCATGCGAGCTACGGTGTACTGCGACGTCAGGCGGATGAAATCGGCCGGCCCCATCTGATCCATCCAGGTGGAGTTGAATGCCACCTCGGTTTTGGCCGGATCAAGAATCTTGAAGACCTGAGTCTTGTAGGTTTCAGCGTTTTCGAGAACCTGCTCGCGGGTCAGAGGAGGGCGGGTCGCACTCTTCCCGCTCGGATCACCAATCATCCCGGTGAAGTCACCTATAAGGAAGATCACCTGATGCCCCAGCTCCTGGAACTGGCGCAGCTTATTAATAAGCACGGTGTGACCGAGGTGCAGATCCGGGGCGGTTGGGTCAAAGCCTGCTTTAATACGTAGCGGTTGGCCACGCTTGAGCTTTTCAATCAGCTCGGACTCGACCAACAATTCTTCCGCACCACGTTTGATCAGCGCTAGCTGCTCTTCAACCGACTTCATAACAGACCCGTAAGGCTTGAATTCAAAGGGAACCAACCATACAAGATCGCGCGCCAAATACAAAATCTGGCCGGCGCAATGACGCCAATCCGCTGGCAGAGTGTTCGCGGACTTGCTTCAGCGATGATTTGGTTATATTTTATACAGTTATTTCATCTTCATCATGTCATTCATCTTTTCCAATCCATCTTTTCAAAGTCAAAAAATTACCTATGACCAAAGAATCGTCTAAAGCGCCACCGCTTTACCCGAAGACCCACCTGCTCGCAGCAAGCGGTATTGCCGCCCTTCTGAGCCTGGCCCTTCTGGTATTCCCATCCAGCGACGTTGAAGCAAAAAAGACAACCCTGAGCCTTGAACTGGAAAGCCCTGCTGAACAACTGACACAAGATCAAGACGCCGCTGAAGCCGTTCAAGCCACAAATGAGCCGGCAGAATCGCCGTTCGCGCAAATTGAAAACAGCGCCGAAGACACCGCGCAAACAGCTGAAGCGACCCCAGCGCCTGAGCCCAAGCCCGAGCCGGTCGCTGCAGAACAGAAGGCGCCAGATCACAGGGAAGTCGTTGTTGCCAGAGGCGACACGCTCTCTACCTTGTTCGAGAAAGTAGGCCTTCCTGCCACTTCGGTGCATGAGGTATTGGCCAGCGACAAGCAGGCGAAGCAGTTCAGCCAGCTCAAACGCGGCCAGAAACTCGAATTC
>JALYPE010000259.1 GCA_030856525.1 Pseudomonadota bacterium
ATATCAGCGGTGAAAATGTCCAGTTTGAACGCGAAAATCGCGATCAGGACAAACAGCACCAGCGGCACGATCTTGGCAACCGTGGTCACGAGGTTGATGAACGCCGCTTCCCTGATCCCGCGCAGTACCAGGAAATGCACAGCCCACAGCAGCACCGAAGCACCGATTACGGCGGCGACGGTGTTGCCTTCGCCGAAGATCGGAAAGAAATAACCCAGCGTACTGAACAGCAGCACGAAGTACCCAACGTTGCCCAGCCAGGCACTGATCCAATAACCCCAGGCTGACGAGAAACCCATGTAATCGCCGAAACCGGCCTTGGCGTAGGCATACACCCCGCCGTCCAGATCGGGCTTGCGATTGGCCAGGGTCTGGAACACAAACGCCAGCGTCAGCATGCCCACCGCTGTGATGGCCCAGCCGATCAGCACGGCGCCAACGTCGGCGCTGGCGGCCATGTTTTGCGGCAAAGAGAAAATACCGCCGCCAATCATTGAACCGACCACCAGCGCGACCAGTGCGCCGAGTTTCAGTTTTCCAGGGGATTCAGACATTGCATGACTCCGTGCAGGAGAAGAGAGACAGCAGAATAGTTCTGTTAGCTAGTCAATCAGCTGACTTAGATCAGTGCATCGGCACATTCCATTGTTAATGAAAGACTTATGAATCTCGGTCGAGCATAACGGTATTGCAGAAACGCCCTGCCCAGGGCCTCGGCTGGTCAAACAGGAATACTTCGCATTGTTCGGATTGTTTACGCTAGTTGGTTTTGCGGTTTACGCAAATTTTTACTGATGGTCCGTTTGAGGAATAAATTATTTACGATTGCTTTAACCTGTTATTACTGCGGATCTTCATAGAAGCATCGGCTATAAATAAAATTCGGATTGCATATCATCAAGAAGCGTTATTTGTTTTTGGCGCTCTAGTTAGATTGATTTATATGACAGTTATTGCGGCGTGGGTCGCACCGAACAAGGAGACGCAGGCATGCCGACGCAGAAACTGAAGTTGAGCGCGCTGATCGCGCTGGTGGTGGGCTCGATGATCGGCGGCGGAATTTTTTCCCTGCCGCAGAATATGGCCGCCCGGGCCGACGTCGGAGCGATTTTGATCGGCTGGGCGATCACGGCGGTGGGCATGCTGACCTTGGCCTTCGTCTTCCAGACGTTAGCCAATCGCAAACCCGAACTGGATTCCGGTGTGTACGCCTACGCCAAGGCCGGGTTCGGCGATTACATGGGATTTTCGTCGGCGTGGGGCTACTGGATCAGCGCCTGGTTGGGCAATGTCGGCTATTTCGTTCTGCTGTTCAGCACGCTCGGGTATTTTTTTCCGGTGTTTGGCCAGGGCAACACACCGGTCGCCATCGGTTGCGCTTCCGTGCTGTTGTGGGCCGTGCATTTTCTGGTGATGCGCGGGATCAAGGAAGCGGCGTTCATCAACCAGGTCACCACCGTGGCCAAGATTGTGCCGCTGATCATGTTTATCGTGATCGCTGCAGTAGCGTTCGAGGCCGACATCTTTACCCGCGACATCTGGGGTCGCAGCAATCCTGATTTTGGCAGCGTGATGGAGCAGGTGCGCCACATGATGCTGGTCACGGTATTCGTGTTCATCGGCATTGAAGGGGCAAGCGTCTATTCGGCCCGCGCTGAGAAGCGCAGCGATGTCGGCCGGGCGACCGTGATCGGTTTTCTCGGGGTGTTGGCGCTGCTGGTGTTGGTCAATGTGCTGTCGCTGGGGATCATGAGCCGGCCTGAGCTGGCGAATTTGCAAAACCCGTCGCTGGCCGGGGTGCTGGAGCATATCGTCGGGCCTTGGGGCGCTTTGCTGATCAGCATTGGCCTGGCCATTTCGTTGCTCGGCGCATTGTTGTCCTGGGCCTTGCTGTGTGCGGAAATTCTTTTCGCCACGGCGAACGACAAAACCATGCCGGCATTTCTGACCAAGGAAAATGTCAATCATGTGCCGGTCAACGCGTTGTGGCTGACCAATGTAATGATCCAGATTTTTCTGCTGATCACGCTGTTTTCTGCGGGCACTTACACCAGTTTGATTTACCTGGCGTCGTCGATGATTCTGGTGCCGTACCTGTGGTCCGCGGCGTATGCGGTGTTGTTGAGCGGGCGCGGCGAAACCTACGAACATGCTTCGGCCGAGCGCCGCAAGGACCTGATGATCGGCACCATTGCGCTGGTGTATGCGGTCTGGCTGCTGTATGCGGGCGGGGTGAAATATCTGTTGCTGTCGGCG
>JALYPE010000757.1 GCA_030856525.1 Pseudomonadota bacterium
CCGTTGGGCATGAGCGGTGCGCGTCTGGTGCTGACCGCTTTGCACCATCTGGAAAAAACCGGTGGCAAGAAAGGCTTGGCGACCATGTGCGTCGGCGTCGGCCAGGGTCTGGCTCTGGCGATTGAACGCGTCTGACGCGCAGCAGTGACAATAAGAACAGAGGAAAGCGAAATGACTGACAAGCCTGGTTATCGTCGCCCGCAAGAGGGCACCCAACCGGAATACCTGCACCCGGACTATCAATCCACCAATCGGCGTTCGCCGTCCAGGCCGTTGGTGTTTTTGCCGCATTCGTTGTCGGAAATTACCGGGCCCACCATCGGTGCTGACCGTGTCGACGAGAAGGACAATGACCTGACCGCCCAGCATCAAGGTCAGCCGCAAGGCGAGCGAATCATCGTCCACGGCCGCGTGCTGGATGAAGACGGCCAGCCGGTGCCGGGCATTCTGGTCGAGATCTGGCAAGCCAATGCGGCCGGCCGCTACAACCATGATCGCGACCTGCATGATGCGCCACTCGATCCGAATTTTACCGGCACCGGCCGTACCGTGACCGACGCCGATGGCTGGTATCAATTCCAGACCATCAAGCCTGGCGCCTATCCGTGGGGCAACCACCACAACGCCTGGCGCCCGGCGCACATCCATTTCTCGTTGTTCGGGCCGAGTATCCTGACGCGGCTGGTCACGCAGATGTATTTCCCGGGTGATCCGTTACTGGCCTACGATCCGATCTACAACTGCGTGCCAGACACCCGCGCCAAAGAACGTCTGATCGCCAGTTTCGACCTGGAAAAAACCGTTCCTTCCTACGCCCTCGGTTATCGCTGGGACATCGTCTTGCGCGGCCGCGATGCCACGCCGATGGAGAAATAAGATGACGCTGAACGCGACCACGTCCCACACCGTCGGGCCGTATTACCACATCGGCCTGACCTGGCTGAACCGCGAAGACCTGACCGTCGAACAAACCATTGGCGAGCGTGTGGCGATCACCGGGCAAGTCGTCGACGGCAACGGCGATTTCGTCAACGATGCGATGCTCGAAATCTGGCAGGCCAACGCTGCCGGCAAATATGATCATCCCGAAGACGATCAGGACAAACCGCTGGACCCGAACTTTGAAGGTTTCGGCCGGGTGCCGGTGGACGCCGAAGGGCGCTTCCGTTTCACCACGATCAAACCGGGTACTGTGCAAGGACTGAAAGGCACGACCCAGGCCCCGCATCTGGTGGTGCTAGTGTTTGCGCGCGGGCTGGTCAAGCACTTGCTGACGCGGATCTACTTCGATGGCGAAGCGACGAACGTCGACGACCCGCTGCTGGAATGTGTACCGGCCGAGCGTCGCCAGACGTTGCTGGCGAAGCAGGATGCGTCCGGTGTTTATCAGTGGAATGTGATTCTGCAGGGTACGGATGCCGAGACGGTGTTTTTTGATTATTGAGTGAACACCACATAGATGTGTGGGAGCGAGCCTGTGGTGAGGGTGAGCCTGAAAAGCGTCGGCAGTCCGTTTCTCGCGTTCGTGCTGATTACCCTGGCGCTGGCGATTTTCAGTTTCTACACCGATTGACGGACTGGTAAAAGCCGAGATGTTTTCCTGTTCAGCCTGCGTCTGCAGAAGCAGGCTAAATATCTGCACCACGACCTTTAATCCACCTCGCGTGGGCCACACCGGCCCACGCTTGCAAGGACTGTTTATGAACCAGCTGTTCGATGCCTACTTCACTACTCGTGATATGCGTGAGGTGTTTTGCGATCACGGCCGGGTTCAGGCCATGCTCGATTTCGAAGCGGCGCTGGCCCGGGCAGAAGCGCGGGCCGGATTGGTTCCGCAAAGCGTCGTCGCGCCCATCGAAGCGGCGTGCCGGGCTGAGCACTACGATTTCGTCGCCCTCGGTGAAGTGATTGCCACGGCGGGCAATTCGGCAATTCCGCTGGTCAAGGCCTTGGGCAAACGGCTGGCGGCAACTGATGCCGAAGCCGAGCGTTATGTGCACCTGGGCGCGACCAGTCAGGACGTGATGGACACGGGGCTGGTGCTGCAAATTCGCCAGGCGCTGGTGTTGATCGAGCGGGATTTGGCGCAGCTCGGTGAGATTCTCGCGACGCAAGCGCTGCGCTATGTCGCCACGCCGCTGGCCGGGCGAACCTGGTTGCAGCATGCGACGCCGGTCACGCTGGGGATGAAGATCGCTGGCTGGCTGGGCGCGGTGACGCGCAGTCGGCAACGTCTGCAACAACTCAAACCGCGCTTGCTGGTTCTGCAATTTGGTGGTGCTTCCGGGACGCTCGCGGCCTTGGGCGACCAGGCCATGCCGATTGCCGAAGCGCTGGCCGAGGAACTGCAGCTGACGCTGCCTGATCAGCCGTGGCACACCCAGCGTGATCGTCTGGTGGAATTCGGTGCGGTGCTCGGATTGATCGCCGGCAGCCTCGGCAAACTGAGTCGCGACA
>JALYPE010000771.1 GCA_030856525.1 Pseudomonadota bacterium
AGGTTACGGTGTTTATTCTGCGGGTCTGGCTCTGCGGGCCTTGAAGAACTCACTCAAAACAGCCCCGCACTCCTCCGCCAACACCCCACCCTCAAACAACACTCGGTGATTCAAAAAACCCTGGGTAAAAAACTGCCCCTGACTTTGCACGATCCCGGCCTTGGGCTCCACTGCGCCATACACCACCCGCGCAATCCGTGAATGCACGATCAGCCCGGCGCACATGCTGCACGGTTCAAGCGTCACGTAGAGCGTGCTGCCCGGCAGACGGTAATTGCTGGCGGCCAACGCAGCGGCGCGAATCGCGACCATCTCCGCATGGGCACTCGGGTCGTGGCCGCTGATTGGGCAATTGAAGCCGCGACCGATGATTTCGCCGTCTTGCACCAGCACCGCACCCACCGGCACTTCGCCCCGCGCTGCGCCTTGTGCCGCCAGCGCCAGTGCTTCGCGCATGAAGTCTCGATCACGGCTGCGGTCGATGATCGCTGCGGGTCGAATCTGCCGCATCATGCCACCTCAATGGCGGCCATCAGGCCGGTTTCCATGTGGTCGATCACATGGCAATGAAACATCCAAACACCCGGGTTATCCGCCACCAGCGCGACTTGAGCGCGCTCGTTCTTGCCCAGCAAATAGGTGTCGGTGAAATACGGAATCACCTTGTGCCGGTTCGAGGCGATGACCTTGAAACTCATGCCGTGCAGGTGAATCGGGTGCTGATACTGAGTCATGTTCTTCAATTCGAAGATGTAGCTTTTGCCCTTCACCAGTTTGGCGATCGGGCGGTCGGCGCAGGTCTTGTCGGTGATGTCCCACGCCTTGCCATTGATCTGCCACAGGCTCGGCGGCCGACCGTCATCGACGTTCACCGACACCGAGCCGACCCATTCGAAATTGAAGTTGAGTTTTTCGGCATTGGCCAGGTCCGGCTCGGCCACGGGATTGGCCGGCAGCGCTGGCGGCCATTGAGTTGGCGCATCGCTGTTCGCCACCGAGCGCAACGTGCCCAGGCGCACCGGGCCGTTCCGCAGGGACAATTCTTCGCCCGCCGCCGGCGCCTTGATCGCCAGACAAATGCGCATGCCGGGGCCCAGCCAGTATTCCTTGCCAAGCGGGCGGGGCTCGATCGGGTTGCCGTCCAGCGCATAGATTTGCGCTTCGACGCCCGGAATATTAAGGCGATAAGTCAGGGTGTTGTCGAGGTTGAGCAAACGAACGCGAGTGATCTGCCCGGCTGGCAATTCGATCACCGCCTGCGAAACGCCATTGATGGTCGACAGCCGCCCCGCCGTACCGCCCCGCGCAGCTTCGCGTGGAATGCTGAACGCGACAAACTCGCCCGCCTCATCAACGTGCCAGCTTTTCAGGCTGAGGGTTTTTTCGTACTTGAAACCGGTGGGCTCGCGCTCTTCAATAATCAGCGGCCCTACCAGCCCGCGACCGAGTTCTTCGCTGCTGTTCACGTGCGGGTGATACCAGTAGCTGCCGGCGTCCGGCACGCGGAATTTGTAGTCAAAGTATTCGCCGGGCAATACCGGCAGCTGCGACACGTAAGGCACGCCGTCCATTTCCAGCGGCAGGCGGATACCGTGCCAGTGAATAGTGGTGGCCACCGGCAGGTGGTTGATGAAGCGCACCCGCAGCCATTCGCCCTGACGCACACGCAACTCGGTGCCCGGCGCCGAAGGGCCGAATGCCCACGCCGGCGTCTTGTGCCCGGCCACCAGCTCGACATCCAGCGGTGCGGCGATCAGTTGATAGTCGTGACCGGCGTCCGCATCGGTCATCTTGCCCAGCCAGTACCGCGACGCGCCGCCCGCTCCGACGCCAACGACAACAAGACCGGCCAGGCCACCGAGGATTTGGCGACGGGTAAAGGACATGAACTCAACTACCTCACGAATCAGCATCAGGCCCAGGGGCCGGTAAAAGGCGAATACGATACACCTGCGGTTGAGAAACAGTAAGGGTGGGGCGGCGGATGGCCGCAGTCGATATCAAATACACAGGAACCTGGTTTACCTGGCCAACCCTGTCAGCAGACGTCAACGGACGTTTTCCCATGCGGGCCGTCGCCCGATACCACAGCTGTTCTTCCGACCGTCTGACAGACCGATCCTGCTCTCCTTGAAATCATCGCCGTGGATTTTCATCACCACGATCAAGGAGAGAGACAGTGGACACCCCGCAAACCACCGAATTACCCAATGCTGCCGACCGACTGGCACTCAAGGCATTAGTACCTGCTCTGGTTCAGGCCTGCCCCGACATGTACGAGATGGCTTGTGCGATCGCTCGGGAAATCCTCGCCTCGCACGGTCTTGAGCACCTGGAGCCCGAACAGGTTTACTGGCATCGGTTTCGGGCTGCCCAGAGCAGTTCGAAAACCTTCACCGGCTGGGAACACCTGTACGAATCTCCCCGCGAGTCGATGACCTTGCCGCAGCTGGTGATCCAGCGTTTCAGCGTGCACGACCAGGACAACGCCGACCTGCTTGATGCCGATGCCGGCTTCTACACCGCCGGACCAGACGCCGGCACCTACAACGAAACCAACGAAGTGCGCCTGCACAGCAGCGACGTGCTGAAAGCCTTTTGGGCGATCAATTTTGCTGAGCGTTTCCGCGAACAAACCAGCGCCTTTTGGAGCAAGCATGGCAAGACGTTTCGGTCGCTGGCCAAATGCACCTTTCTGGCCAAGGCCATGGAACACCGTGAAAGCGGGCGTTTGTCGGATGACAATTTCAGGACCGTGGTTCGCGCAGTGGCCGGCAATCTCAGTTGGCCGGTGACGCTGCAGATGCTCGAAGACGAGTGCCCGGTGACGCAGGCGCCTCGCGTGACGCTGCTGAAGATTGGCGGTTTCATAGCCACCGACATCCTGTGCATCGTCGACAGCAAAGGTGGGAAAATTCTCTACGTGCCCGGAGAAATCTGGGGCGTACATGCTCTGCAGTCATCACGGGATCTGCACTGGTGGGTGCTGTCGCAAATCAAAAAACCCTCGGACCGCAAACGCTTCATGGCGCATTTTCAGGTGTCCGACCACGACATCATGGAGGACACCTCGTGGCGCAAAGTGGTGAAACAGCGCTGG
>JALYPE010000777.1 GCA_030856525.1 Pseudomonadota bacterium
GCGCTGGCCTGGGAGGCGCTGCGCAGCCAGCGACCGTGGCGACCGGCGTTCAGCGAGGATGAGACCACGCGCCTGCTGCTCGATGAGGCCGATAAGGGCCGGTTCGATCCGCGTGCGTGTCAGGCCGTGATTGCGGCGGCGCGCGGTGAAACTTCGGTGCCGGCCTCCAAAGCCAGCGGCAGTCTGCTCAGCGAGCGGGAAACCGAAATTCTCCGCTGCATCAGTCAGGGAGGCAGCAATAAGGAAGTCGCCCGTCAGCTGCACATCAGCCCCAGCACCGTGCGTACTCATGTGGAAAGCGTGTTCCGCAAACTGCAATGTTCGACCCGGGCTGCGGCGACGCTAAAGGCGCTGACCTCAGGCCTGATTTAAGCGCTGAACCTTGCCATCGAACCGGTGAAACACGATCACCAGTTTCCATTGCAGATCCACTGAGGGTTTCCAGCAGACAATTTTTGATCTGGCTCGGACAAACGACCGATACCCACACTCGCAGGTCTCGCCGAAACTGATCACACCCACACAGGAGATCGCATCATGTTCAAACCTAAAGCTATCGCCCTCGCTCTCGCCATGACCGCCGCGGTTTTTGCCGGCGCCAGTTCAGCTGCTTCCCCGCAACCCTCGGTAGTGATTGTGCACGGTGCGTTCGCCGACGGCTCCGACTGGGGCAAAGTCGTTCCGCTGCTGCAGGCCGAAGGCATCAAGGTCACTGTGGTGCAGAACCCGTTGACGTCGCTGGCCGATGACGTCGCAGCCACTCAACGTGTTTTGAATAACCAGGACAACGACGTCGTGCTGGTCGGCCACTCCTGGGGCGGGACCGTGATCAGTCAGGCCGGCACCGACAAGAAAGTCCGCAGCCTGGTGTACGTCGCCGCATTTGCTCCCGATGCCGGTCAGGCCACCAAGGATTTGGGCAAGGATTACCCTGCACCGTCCGGCGTGAAAGAGATCGCTGCCGACAAAAACGGCTTTCTCTACATGACCTCTCAGGGCATGGCCGGCGGCTTTGCTCAAGACCTTCCTCCCGAGCAAACCGCAGTGATGGCGGCGACCCAAGGCCCGATCCGCGCCTCGGCGTTTGACGACAAAACCAGCGTCGCTGCCTGGAAAGGCAAACCATCGTGGTACGTCGTCGCTCGTGAAGACCGCATGATCCAGCCCGATCTGCAACGAGCATTTGCCAGGAAGATCGGCGCCGAGATGACCGAAGTCGACGCCAGCCACGTGCCCCAGCAATCGCGGCCGGCGGATGTGGCGAAGGTCATCATCCAGGCGGTTCGCAAGACTCAGTAACCGCACAGGCAGTACCAACGGCAGCGGCCGTTGGTACTGCGCCCCCGCACGCGACGATCGCTCGCAGCGAAAAAAAACCGAATCCCAAGGCTCTGCCTCACGGGCAGCGGTCGGCTGGATGACGCGCGGCCAGCAGCTCCCTGTTGCTGTGAAACAGAACTGAACTTTTATAGCTCGGATAACTTCTCACTGCAGACAAACTCAAGCAGCGACCACCACCGGTTTGCTCGATAGATCCGCGCCGAGAACCTGAGCATGAAAGTGACTTCCGCAAACTCCAAGGCCCCACTGCGTCGAGCTATCACCGGGTCGATGCTGTTTCTGTTCATTCTCGGCGATGTGCTCGGCGCGGGTGTTTACGCACTGGCGGGTACGATTGCAGGGGAGGTGGGTGGCGCCATCTGGATACCGTTGTTGATCGCCTTGTTCTTCGCGATGCTCACGGCGGGTTCCTACGCCGAACTGGTCACGAAGTACCCGCACGCCGGTGCCGCTTCGGTCTTTGCCGAGAAAGCGTTCAGGTCGCCAATGATTTCCTTCCTGGTCGGCTTTTGCATGCTGGCAGCAGCGGTGACCAGCGCTGCGGGCCTGTCGCTGGCCTTCGCCGGTGACTACCTTGCGGCGTTTGTTAGCGTTTCACCTCACCTGGCTGCGCTGGCGTTTCTGGTGGTGATCGCGCTGCTGAACGCCAGGGGAATCAAAGAATCCCTTGGCGCGAATCTGCTCATGACCGTGGTTGAGTTATCAGGCCTGATTCTGGTGATCGTCGCCGCTGCCTGGTATTTCCAGACGGGCGAAGCCGACTTGGGGCGCAGCCTGGAATTCAAGCCTGGGGTCAGCCCCACGCTGGCGGTTCTGGGTGCCGCTCTGTTGGCTTTTTATTCTTTTGTGGGCTTCGAAACCTCAGCCAATCTGGCGGAGGAAATCGTCGACGTGCGCAGGGTTTACCCGCGCGCCTTGTTCGCCGCTTTGCTGACGGCAGGAGTCGTGTACATGGCGGTCGGCATTGCTGCGTCTGCTGTTCTGCCGATGGATAAGCTGGTGCAGACCTCGGCACCCTTGCTCGAAGTCGTTCGCGCGTCGGGCCTGAATGTCCCGCCGCGTCTGTTTGCATTCATTGCCTTGATCGCCGTCGCCAATGGCGCGCTGCTGACCATGATCATGGCGAGTCGGCTGACCTATGGCATGGCGTGTCTGGGTCTGTTACCAAGTCCGCTGGCGAAAGTGCTGCCAAACAGGCAGACGCCGTGGGTCGCGATTATCGTAACCACCGTGGTCGCCATCGCATTGACGCTCACTGGAACGCTCGCGACCCTGGCCGAGACCGTCGTGTTGCTTTTGCTCTTCGTTTTCATGAGCACAAATGTCGCGGTGCTAGTGCTGCGTCGCGACACGGTTGAAGAAGCGCACTTTCGCGTGCCGACCTGGGTGCCGGTGCTGGCGATCGTTTCCTGCCTCTTGTTGCTCAGCCAGCAAAGCCTGGAAACCTGGCTGCGGGGCGGCGGATTGATCGTGGTCGGCACGCTGCTGTACGCCTTTTCTCGCGTGGCCATGCGAGCTGCAGTCGAGTCAAATCAGAAGGCCTGATGCCGTTCGGCAACCTGGCTCGCTTCATCGCCCCACGTGCGGTTGACCCGCTGACCACGGACAACCGCCGGCCGCTGGGCGATCTCTTCCGCCCAGCGTTGCAAATGGACGTATTCGCTGGCTGACAGAAACTCGGCAGCCGAATAGACATTGTTGCGCACCAGTTCGCCGTACCAAGGCCAGACGGCGATGTCGGCAATGGAATAACTATCGCCGGAAAGATAAGGGCTTTCACTCAGGCGCCGATCCAGCACGTCCAGTTGCCGTTTGGCTTCCATGGTGAATCGGTTGATCGGGTACTCGAATTTCTCCGGTGCATAAGCATAGAAGTGGCCGAAACCACCGCCCAGGTAAGGCGCTGCGCCCATCTGCCAGAAAAGCCAGTTGAGGGTTTCCGTGCGTCCAGCGAGATCGGTCGGCAGCAACTCACCGAATTTCTCCGCCAGGTACAGCAGGATGGCGCCGGATTCGAACACGCGGATCGGCGGTTGCACGCTGTGATCCAGCAATGCCGGAATCTTCGAATTCGGATTGATCTCGACGAAGCCACTGGAGAACTGATCACCCTCGCCGATGCGGATCAGCCAGGCGTCGTATTCGGCGCCGGCGTGTCCAGCCGCCAGCAACTCCTCCAGCATCACCGTGACCTTCTGGCCGTTCGGCGTCGCCAGCGAATACAGCTGGAGGGGATGCCGCCCGACCGGCAGCTCCTTCTCATGCGT
>JALYPE010000789.1 GCA_030856525.1 Pseudomonadota bacterium
TTTCCACACTGCACTTTTACGAAAAAAAGGGCTTGATCGCCAGCGTCCGCACCAGCGGGAATCAGCGCCAGTTTCCGGCGCACGTGCTCAGATACGTCGCCGTGATCAAGGTCGCGCAGCGCGCCGGCATTCCCCTGAAAGAGATCAAACAGGCACTGGATGCTTACCCGTCGGACGGCAAGCTCGCGGCTGGCCAATGGCGCGATATCTCCACGCAGTGGCGAGACAACCTCAACGATCGCATCATCATGCTCACGCGTCTGCGCGATGAACTGGATGGCTGCATCGGCTGCGGCTGTCTCTCGCTGGAAGATTGTCCACTGCGCAATCCGGCCGACAAGTTCGGTGAGCAAGGTCCGGGCGCTGGCATTCTGGAGCGCGAATGAGCAGCAAGCACATGCCCGGCAAAAGGTGCTTGACCTCAATTTACGTTGAGGTCTGACGATGTGGCTTCATTTATATGGAGCTTCCGTCATGCTTGCCGCAATGTCCTCGCCCGCGTTCACCCTGTCCAACCCTGACGGCCTTTACGACCCTACGGACAACGCCTATTCGCACGTCGCTCAAGTCTCCCTCAACGCGCGGATCGTGCATCTCGCGGGTCAAGGTGGGCAGGACCGCGAAGGCTATCTGGCGCCAGGCTTTGCGGAGCAGGTGCGGCAAACGATCGCCAACGTCGAGATCGGCCTCGCAGCGGCCGGCGCCACGCTCAATGACGTGTACAAACTCACCATACTGGTGGTCGATCACTCCGAATCACGCCTCGCCGAATGGGCTGCTGAGGCAAAACGGGCGTGGGGATCGCACCTACCAACCGCCACACTGATCGCGGTCCCGCGGCTGGCGCTGGACGGCATGCTGGTGGAAGTAGAGGCGATTGCCGCACTGCCTGCTGCATAGCCGTAACGCGACCCTGAACAGACGTTGATACGGTTAGTGGGTATGATTCGGGAACCCATTCATGGTGGAACCACGCTCATGCCCACATCCCTCACCCGCCCCTCCCGCGCACCAATGCTTGAGCCAGGCGAGACCGTGGTCTTGTTCGACGGCGTGTGCAAGCTATGCAATGGCTGGGCGAGATTCCTCATCCGTCATGATCGGCAGCGGCGCGTGCGGCTGGCGACCGTGCAGTCACCTGAGGGGCAGGCACTGCTGGCCTGGGCCGGGCTGCCGCTGGATGAGTTCGATACTATGGCGGTGATTCGCGACCAGCACTATTGGGTGCGCTCGGATGCCTTTTTTGAAGTCATCGACCAACTGCCCGTTGCCTGGTCCCCGCTGAAACTCCTGCGCTGCTTTCCCCGCGCATTTCGCGACTGGTGCTACGACCGCATCGCGCTGAATCGTTATCGGATTTTCGGAAAATTCGACGCCTGCCTCATGCCTGATCCCGATCATCAGCGGCGTTTCTTGAAGGCGCCGGTGTGAGCCGATCGGCCGCATAAAGTCGCCTACATGATCAACTGAAGCACCTGACCGGGCGTCATCTTCGTGACCATGATCATCACGATCACAAACATCCCGGTGAAACCGCAGATCCCCAGCCAGAACCACTTGGCGTACACCGTTCGGTAGGCATCATCAAGCGTCAGCCCAGTCTCGACCGCGCGTGAAGCCATCAGGTACAACCGCTTCTGCAACACAAGCACTGGAAGCCACAGCGCGCCGACGCACAGGAAGAGGGTCAAGGACGTCAGCACCCACGTTGTGGTCACTGGAAGGCCGGCCAGTTTCAGCAGCAGATAACCTGTCGCGATCTGGACAAACCCGGCCGGCGTGGTGATCCAGGTGTCGAACCGCACCACTGTCCGGGCGACATGCGCGATCACGTGCGGGTTTGCCGTGCGGCTGGCCGCAATCAGGTAAAGGTAGGAGCCCATGCCGAAGCCGAACAGGAAAACCGCCGCGATGACATGGACGTATTTGAGACTCAGATACAGCATGATCAGCCCTGCCCATCCGAGAAATGCACGGCAAGGCTCACGTTGTCAGGTTCGTTGATCGCGGCCATGTACTCGTCGACGGAGATTTCACCAACGCACGCCCGCGCGCCGGGTTGCGGCGAATATCCCCCGGCGATTTTTGCGGCGAGCGCCACGGCGGCACAGCTCGGGATCTCCGGGCCTTTGTCATTCAACGCCGTCAGTTGCACGGTCATGGACAATGGCTGGCCGTTTGCGCCGAGACCTTTGACGTCGATGTAGAGCGCACTTTTACCGTCGCCAAACCGTTCGAACCAGAGTCCCCAGCGATGGAGCCGCGCCGCCCACGGAGCAGGGTCACGGACGATGCCCGTCCTCAGCGCCTGAGCCAGCAAATAATTGGCGACCCCGCCCAGCTTGAGCCCTAAGCCAGCCTTGAACGCCAGGTTTTGCGCGCCGTAGCGGCTGGGGAAAATATCCATGTCCGGCACATCGACATTGGCCAGCAACCGCGTGCCCAGATGCCCCATCTTGCGAAGGGTCAGGTCTTGCCAACCCAGCACCTCATGCACCTGGCCGTTCCTGAGTTGCTTGATCGGTTTGCCGGCATAGGCGAGCACGCCTTCGACGGTGGACAGTCCCGGCATTTTGGCTGAAGAGGTAATACCATGTTCGATCGAATCGATGCGTGCAAAGCGATGCCGCTGCTGATCGATGAGTGCGGCCGATAACGATGGCACTGAACTGCAGCCGCTGAGTACCGCCACACCGGCTGCTCTGGCCCGGGCGTCGAGAACGCCAATGCCGCTGACGAAGGCTCTGCAGTCCGACAGGTCGCAATAGTTCACGCCGGCGTCGATGCAGTGCTCGGCCACTGCGTAGGTCTGCCCCTGGAACGGGCCGCCGGTATGAATCACCCACTGGATGTCCATCGACCGCAGACCCGTTTTGAAATCCGCGCCCATGGCATCGCCGCACCATCCTTCGCAGACCTTGCCCGAACGGGTATTCAACGCGTCGAGCTGGCGTTGCAACTTGCGTGAATCGCGGCCTGAAATCACCAGTTCGACATCCGGCATCTCCACCAGATGCCGACAGACGATGCTGCCAAAATTGCCGTACCCGCCGACCACCATCACCCTCAGTGCCATGCAATGCTTCCCTAACGGTTTGATCGCGCGAAGCGCAGTCCTTGAACAGGTGGCGAGCTTCTCTGATAACGATGGGCCAGGCAAGTCTGGTGACTGCGCGCCGCGCC
This sequence comes from Pseudomonadota bacterium, assembly GCA_030856525.1. GTDB lineage: Bacteria > Pseudomonadota > Gammaproteobacteria > Pseudomonadales > Pseudomonadaceae > Aquipseudomonas. The sequence goes on from JALYPE010000789.1 coordinate 3,184, forward strand.
GGTTTTACCGGGCGCCACATCGCCTCACAACGCCCGGGCCCAATCGCGCAGCAGGTACTTCTGAATCTTGCCGGTCGAGGTCTTCGGTAACTCGCGGAACACCACGGTTTTCGGCAACTTGAAGCCGGCCAAATGTTCACGACAGAACAGAATAATGTCAGCCTCGCGAGTGACTGCACTGCCGACTTTGAGTGTGATGAACGCACACGGTGTTTCTCCCCATTTCTCGTCCGGGCGGGCGACCACCGCCGCTTCCAGCACAGCCGGATGGCGATAAAGAACATCCTCGACCTCGATGGTGGAAACATTCTCGCCACCGGAAATGATGATGTCTTTGAGTCGGTCCTTGATTTCGACGTAGCCGTCCGGATGCCGAACCGCCAGATCGCCGGTGTGAAACCAGCCGCCAGCGAAGGCCTCGCGGGTGGCTTGCGGGTTCTTCAGATAACCCTTCATCACCGTGTTGCCGCGCATGAAGATTTCGCCAATGGTGGTCCCGTCGCTCGGTACCGGTTGCAGTGTTTGCGGATCGGCCACCATCAAGCCTTCCAGCGTCGGATAACGCACACCCTGGCGCGACTTGATCCTGGCGCGCTCGTCGAGCGGTTTTTCGTCCCACTCGCCATGCCACGCGCACACCGTCACCGGCCCGTAAACCTCGGTGAGCCCATACACATGAGTGACCTTGATGCCCATCTCCTCCACCGCGCCAATCACTTTCGCCGGCGGTGCTGCGCCAGCCACCATGGCGCCGACGGGGTGTTCGATAAGCGCCTTGGCCGACTCCGGCAGATTGACCAGCGCGTTGAGCACGATCGGCGCGCCACACAGGTGGCTGACCCGGTGTTCGCGAATCAGCGCAAGAATCTGCAGCGGCTCGACGCGGCGCAGGAACACGTGGGTGCCGGCGAGCGCGGTCACCGTCCACGGGTAGCACCAGCCGTTGCAGTGGAACATCGGCAACGTCCACAGGTACACCGGATGGTGCGGC
>JALYPE010000804.1 GCA_030856525.1 Pseudomonadota bacterium
ACCGCACATCGTGCGCTTCACCCTCGGCGATGAGTTCGGGCCGTATGAAAAACCGGCCCCTGCGACGCTGGCCGTCGACGTCGGCGCGGACCAATGGCTTCAGGCTCTGGCCGACGGCAAACTGTTCAATCAACTGTTCCTCAGCACCGCGCAGGCGTTGGTCGATCTGGCAGACCGCAGCGCAGTGTCCAACGGCGAAAGCCGCTGGGCGATCGTAATGGAAGGTGCATGGCTGCTGTTCAATACCCTGGTGCTGCCCGTCATTCAGGGTCCGGCCATGCTGGCGGGCTGGTTTTTGGTCGTGGCCAGCAGTCTCGAACAGGATCTGGCAGGCCTGAACAGCACGGACCCCACCACCAAAGAACTGGCATTGATCGACCTGCTGCTCAATGCTGCAATGGTGCTGCTGCACGCAGTGTCCAGTTCCAGCCGACAACCCTTGGTGGAACTGGCCTCGCACGAGCAAGACCTGCACCTGGCCTCGTGGCTGCACTCGGCTGCGCCCCGCCCCGAAGCTTCGCCTGTGGTCCGACAGGACCCGGCGGCACTGGCCGGTGAACCGCCGGCGACTGGACACACCGCACTGGACTTCAGCCGTTCGCTGGCCAGTGTCAAGGCCAGCGCCTCATTACTGGACGCCTTACTTTCAGTCAACGTGCCTTGGCCCGAGATGCTGCCCGATCCGCAGGCAACCGGCCATTTGAAAGGCCTCTACCGGATAGGTAATCTCTGGCATGCCACTGTCGGTGGTTTACTCTTTCAGGTCAGCGTCGAGCCAGGCTTCGGCGATGTTTACCTGGTTGACCCTATGCGCGCGCACCACCCAGGTTTCCAGCTTGCCAGCGACGGTCAGGGACATTGGCGCCTGCAACGCGGGGCCAGGCTGCAAGGCGGTATGCCCAGGCAAAGGGTGCAACGATGGAGAGATCAAAATCAGGCTCACTTGAATGAGTTATCCGCGCAATCCGAGGCGCTGCGAACGGAATGTGCGCCTTTGATCACAATGACGCGGACAACCAGGGAAGCATTGGACACCGCCCGCAAAAATCTCGACAAACACAAGAAGCTCTTGCGGGTGCTCTGGAAGCTGACGTTCGCGGAGGTAACGCCGGAAAAGAAAGCCGAGTACCTCCAAAAGCATGAAGCACAACGGACCCTCACGGCGCGCGCTGATTCACAGATGCTCCTCGCACTCGATAATTACCTGGATGCCGTCGCAGCAGTTGCACCTGTAACGCGCAAACTGGTCCAGAAAATCAGCGAGCAAATGGCAGCCGACCTGACGAACGGCAACCTTTTCATTCACCGCAGTCAAGCCGCCCTGATGGAATTCAATGCCTGGACGCTCGCGTTCGACTATCTGGTGAAGGCTCGACTGGACCTGATGGAGTTTGATAGCGGTGAACACATTGATGAACTGAGCAAGCGTGTGAATGATGAACTGCGTCGGGGTATCACACTTGCCTACGAGCGCTTCCTCGATATGCAAAAGGCCTTGCGAACACTGGAAGAAAAACAGATTCCTATTGCCACCCGAATACAAGAGACGCTTGATCAGGCTGACCCTGCTCTGCGCCAGACCCTGTTGCTCGTTAATGCCAATGACCAATACATCTCCCCTGCGCCTTTGGAACAATCCAAACTGCTGACGCTTCTTGAACTGGTCATCGATCGAAGTTTCCGGCCTGACGAAGGGACACAGTTCGCCCTCGCCGAGCAACTTCTGAACTCACGATTGCTGCAGAGCGTGCTTGCGCACTCGGAAATGCGTTCCAGTTCAGGCTACTCGGTAACAGAGCAGATAACGGTGCTCAAGGATGTTCTCGAACACTACAAGCGTGTCGAAACCGCGTTCAGTTCATTGTCCGAACTGCAATCCGGTTACATTCGAGCCGACTATCGAGAGGCATTCCTGAAACAACTCAGTGATGCTCGCTCCAGCCTGGAATCGCAACTGGCCGGTTTGATTCTGGTCGATGAAGGCTTCGCCCCTGCGTCACCTCCCAAAAGATCGGCTAAGGCGAAGACGTCCAGTAAAAAAGTCTTCAAGACCAGCAAGGGCAGCCCGGTGGGCGATGTGCGCCCACCCGAAAACGCGACGCAGGGCACTTTGGTTGACATCAAAGACCCCGACACTGGCCAGACTGTCGCTACCTACCAGGAAAGTGACGCAGCCGGGCTTTGGAACGAGGTCGTCGAAACGACGTCGACGCCATCGGAGCCACAAACTGACCTGGTACGCCCTGCTCCGCCGGTTCGTTCGATTCAAAAGATAAAAACTGAAGCGGACAAGATCGTAAGCGAGCGCACGCGTATTGAGAGCACTGTCCGGTTTGAGCAAAAACAACTCAAGGATTCTCGCCGAGTCGAAGACCTGCGCCCGTGGGAATGGGATCACATGCTGAGCACACCCGCGGAAAAACCGGAGTCATTGGCTAAAGAGATGCAAAGCGGACATGCCACGGATGCTACCGCGAAACAATGGGCAAGCACTTACCTGGCTGAGGCACAGGCGATGAAAATCCAGGCGCGTGAATTTTGCAACGAGGGTTACCTGTTGCAACGTCCACGTGCCGCCCATATCGACTATCTGATGGACTCCGGCCTCGTCGCAATCACCTTGGTTGCCAACCGTATTCCGTTGAAGGCGGGTGACTTTCTCACTGAGTATGCAGTGCACGACAAAAGCAAAATCAGAAGCGGCAAGCCCGACAACGATGATGCTTTGTGGTACGCGCACTTTCACTACTCGGCAGCGGATGCGCCGCTGTCTCCCCCTGATTTCGCCCATTTGAAGACCAAAGCCGAACGTAAATTCACGCGCAAGGAACTGTTCGAAAAATACAAAAAAGACGCTCGGGCCGTGATCAATCTGGACAAGGAAAAGATCCCGTTGCCGTTAGCCGAGAAGCTGTTCCTGAA
>JALYPE010000264.1 GCA_030856525.1 Pseudomonadota bacterium
GAGTTCAACACCCAGCAGAGCAGAATCATGGCGAACATGATCAGCAACCAGTGCAACGGGAAACTTTGCAGGCGATACCAGGTTTCATTGCCGCCCAGCAATGCCGGAATCATCACCGCAACCAATAAGGCAATGAACAACAGAACCCCGCGATTCACGCTGCGCGCGCCATCAGCGCGTCTTGCGACGCCAGCCAATCGGCCTTGGTCATCGGCATGCGCCCCTCATCGAGCAGACGCTTGAGGGTTTGCAGCCAGTAGGTGCGTGAAAACTCATGACGCATGTCCACCGGGTGCAGGCCCAGGCGAATGACCGGCGCCTGTTGCCAGCGCTGTTCGCGGCGGTCGCTGAGCAGTTTTGAGATGCCGCGACGCCACGCGCTGCGCGCACTCCAGACCAATCCCGGCGCATCGATCACGGAGAAATCCGGCAGGCGATACAAATGCTGCGGATCACTGGTGTAGCTCAACGGCAACTCGCGCAACGCCGCGCGGGTTCCTTCGCTCATCAGCCAGGCTGGAGCGACAAAGCCTTCGAGCGGCCAGTGGTGACGCTGAAACATATCGATACCGGCGTGCAATCGTGCGAGGGCGTCCGCCCGGGACAGGCTGTAAAACTCGCCTTCGTGGGTATAGACCCGCCGCATGAACCAGTCACGCGGCGTGCCGGGCGTCGGGCCTTCGTCGCAATGGAAGTAACCGTGCAACGCCAGTTCATCACCGCGCTCGGCGCGTTGGCTGAGCACACGACAAAAGGCCGGATGGCCGTCCAGCGCGTTGCACTTGTGGAAGTCCGGCACCACCAGCCAGGTCATCGGTACTGCGCCCAGTGCATCGACGGCTTCCACGAACGGTTGATAGTCGCTCCACGTTTGCGGCGCGACGTCGTGCAAGACCAAAAGGAGGGCAGGGGCAGGCATGGGCTCAACCATTGGCAATCATCGGCAATTGATCGCCGAGCACTGCGTGATAGTGGCCCAACAGGCTGTTGACCACTGCGTCCCATGCGTAATGCCGTTCGACATGGCTACGCGCCTGTTTGCCCAATGTGGTGATGTCGGCGCTGAACAATTGCCGCACGGCATTGGCCATGGCCAGCGGGTTGTTTGGCGCGCAAAGCACACCGCAGTGTTCAGTGACGATTTCCTGGAACGCCCCGGCAGCAACGGCGACCACCGGAATGCCGCAGGCCATGGCTTCGAGGATCACCAACCCGAAGGTTTCCTGATCGCCGGCGTGCAGCAACGCGTCGGCGCTGGCCATTAACCGCGCCACCTGTGCCGCCGGGCAAAATTCATCGACGACCGTGACATTGTCCGGAACAGCGGCCGGCATCGACGAACCCACCAGCACCAGGTGATAGCGCCGCCCAAGGTGTTTCATGCAGTCGAGCAGCACGGGCAGGTTCTTTTCCTTGGAGCCGCGACCGGCAAATATCAGCAGATGCGCGTCTTCAGCAATGCCCAGTTCCGCGCGTAATTCAGGATCACGCGCCGCCGGATTGAAGGTCTGCAGGTCGACACCGAGCGGTTGCACAAACACATTCCTGACGCCGAGGCTGATCAATTTGTCCGCCATGATCTGGCTCGGCGCCAGCACTCGGTCGAAATTGCCATAAAGTTTGCGAACATAGGCCTCGACATTCGGCGTCACCCAATTGCCCATGCGATTGCTCACTAACACCGGCAAGTCCGAATGATAGAAGCCGATCACCGGTACATCGAGCTGACGCCGCGCATCAAGCGCGGCCCATGCGGTGAGGTACGGATCGCCAACTTCAATCAGATCGGGCTGCAGATCCTGTAGGACATTGCGCCAAGGCGCCACGCGGAGTGGGAAGCGGTAACCTTTGCCGAAGGGAAGGGCGGGAGCGGGAACTGTATAAACGCCGTCCCGTTCAGTGAGGTTGGCGCCGGGTATCAGCAAGCTGTGGCGAATGCCGGGTTTGATTCCCAGGCGCCGGTGCTTGGCATCCAGATAAGTACGCACGCCACCGCTGGCAGGGGCGTAGAACATGGTTATGTCAGCGATATGCACGGCGAACATCCCTCCGGTCCATTGGTCTCCCTAGGTTGACCTTAATGAAGGATAGATGTTCGTTTGGGGTTTGGTGGCTCCGGGTTGGGAGGTCCGGTGGGTGAAAAAAATTGCCATCGCGGGCATGTCGGGTCGCCGCGATGGCGTGACAACAGATTCTAAATGCGGAAACTGCCCACCAACTGCTTAAGTCGCGCCGCCTGCTGCTCAAGATCGGAGCACGCGCGCAACGTCGAATGCAGGTTTTCCACGCCTTCCTGATTGAGCGTATTGATCTCGGTAATGTCCACGTTGATCGACTCCACCACCGCGGTCTGTTCCTCGGTCGCCGTCGCCACCGACTGGTTCATCCCGTCAATCTCACCGATGCGCAGTGTCACGCTGTTCAAGCGCTCACCGGCCAGGTTGGCGATATCGACGCTGTCCTGACTGTGGCGTTGACTGTCGCTCATGGTGCTCACTGATTCGCGGGCGCCGACCTGCAACTCCTCGATCATGGTCTGCACCTGTTGCGCCGATTCCTGGGTGCGGTGCGCGAGGTTGCGCACTTCATCCGCGACTACCGCAAAACCGCGCCCGGCTTCCCCGGCGCGTGCGGCTTCGATGGCGGCGTTGAGCGCCAGCAGGTTGGTCTGCTGCGAGATGCTGGTGATCACTTCGAGAATCTGCCCGATGTTCACGGTTTTACTGTTCAGCGATTCGATGTTGCTGCTGGAAGCGCTGAGCATGCTTGACAGCTTGTTCATCGCAGCAATGCTGCGGTCCACCACTTGCTGGCCATCTTCGGCGAGGTTGCGCGCATCGCTGGCCTGACTGGAGGCCTGCGCGGCATTACGGGCGATTTCCTGCGCGGCAGCGCCGAGCTGATTGATCGCTGCCGCCACGCTGCTGGTGCGCGAGGCTTGCTGATCGGAGTTGAACATTGACGAATTGGAAGCGGCCACGACGCGCAACGCCACTTCGTTAACCTGGCCGGTGGCCGACGACACTTCGCGAATCGACCCGTGAATGCGTTCCACGAAGCGGTTGAATGCGGTGCCGAGCACGCCAAATTCGTCGTTGTTCTGGATGGTCAGGCGTTTGGTCAGGTCGCCTTCACCGTCGGCGATGTCCTGCATCGCGCGGGTCATGACGTGCAGCGGCTGGATCAGGAGACGGATCAGCATGCCCAGCAAGGCGATGATGATGACGACCGCAATGATGGTTGCGATCACCGCCGAGGTGCGGAATTCGCTGAGCATCGAGAAGGCTTTGTCTTTATCGACGGACAGACCGATGTACCAGTTGACCGATGGCAGGCCTTTGACCGGGGCGAAATTGACGATGCGGGTTATACCGTCGACCTCGATTTCACTGAAGTCGGTACTGATGCGCGGTGTATTGCGCGGGTACGCTTCGGCGAGGGTTTTCATCACCAGGGTTTTGTCCGGGTGCACCAGGATCTTGCCGTCTGCGCTGACCAGAAAGGCGTAACCCAAACCGTCGAAGTCGCGCGCGCTGATGGTGTCGATCAGGGTTTGCAGGCTGAGGTCGCCGCCCACCACGCCAACACTCTGCCCAGCCTTTTTCGAGGCGGTGGCAATAGAGATGATCAACTGGCCGGTTGCAGCATCGATATAGGGTTCGGTCAACGTGGCGGTGCCGCTGCTTTCGGCGCCTTTGTACCAAGGGCGGACGCGGGGATCGAAACCGTCAGGCATCTTCGCATCGGGTCGGATGGTAAAGCTGCCGGTGGCATCGCCCAGGTAGGACGCCATGAATGTCGACGTCAGCGCTTTCTGCTCAAGCAGGCTGGCGACAGTGGCGGGCTCCGGGTTGATGGCAATGTTCTGCGCCAGGTTGTCGATCAGCAGAATACGGCCGGTCAACCAGGTCTGGATGTTGCTGGCAGTGACATCGCCCATTTCGTTGAGGTAGTTGTCCAGGTCCTCGCGGATGGCGTTGCGCTGTAAATAGTCGTTGTAGAGGGTGAAAGAGGCAAAAGCAGCCATGACGATGAGGGCGGCGGCAAGCAGGATTTTATGGCTGAAGCGCAGATTTTTATTCATGGCATGGGGTTCCGCTAAGGTCTTAATGCCCAAGGCGTGCTTTTATAAAGGAACGCGAAGGGGCGGTCGTCAAAACAAGCTGATATTTCCATCCTCTCCGTAGGGAACTACCGACGCTTTTCATTCTTTTATATCGGCCGTGAAGGATCAAAGATTAACCATGGGTGACAAAATGCCTGACTCATCGAAACTCGTTATCGGTGCCGACCTTACAGGGCAGCCGATCGCCCAGGCCATGCGTCTGGCAAACCGACATGGGCTGGTCGCGGGTGCTACCGGTACCGGCAAGACCGTTACCCTGCAACGTTTGGCAGAAGCCTTCAGCGATGCCGGTGTGGCGGTGTTCGCGGCCGACATCAAAGGTGACCTGTGCGGGCTCGGTGCTGCCGGCAACCCTCAGGGCAAGGTCGCCGAGCGCATCGCCGGCATGCCCTGGCTGAACCACAAACCCCAGGCCTACCCGGTCACGCTGTGGGACATTCCCGGTCAGTCCGGTCATCCGTTGCGCACCACCTTGAGCGAAATGGGACCGCTGCTGATCGGCAGTGTTCTGGAACTGACCGACAGTCAACAGTCGGCGCTGTATGCCGCGTTCAAAGTCGCGGACCGCGAAGGCTTGCTGCTGCTCGACCTCAAGGACCTGAAGGCGTTGCTCAACCACTTGCGTGACAACCCGGAACTGCTCGGCGATGACGCAGCGTTGATGACCACCGGCTCCAGCCAGGCGTTATTGCGGCGTCTGGCGACGCTGGAGCAGCAGGGTGCCGACGCCCTGTTCGGCGAACCGGCGCTGCAACTCGAAGACATGCTGCAGCCGGCCGCTGACGGTCGCGGTCGCATCCACTTGCTGGACGCCACTCGCCTGGTGCACGAAGCGCCGAAGGTCTATGCGACGTTCCTGTTGTGGTTGCTGGCGGAACTGTTCGAGCAACTGCCAGAGCGCGGCGATGCCGACAAACCGCTGCTGGCGCTGTTCTTTGACGAGGCGCATTTGTTGTTCGCCGACACTCCGAAAGCCTTGCAGGAACGCCTCGAGCAAGTGGTGCGGCTGATTCGTTCGAAGGGCGTAGGCGTGTATTTCGTCACGCAGTCGCCGGGCGATCTGCCGGATGACGTGCTCGCGCAATTAGGGCTGCGCATTCAGCATGGTTTGCGCGCGTTCACGGCCAAGGAGCAGAAGTCGCTGCGCGCAGTCGCGGATGGCTTCCGACCGAATCCGGCGTTCGATGCCTTGTCGGTGCTGACCGAACTGGGCATCGGCGAGGCGCTGGTGGGGACGCTGGCAGACAAGGGCACCCCGGAAATGGTCCAGCGCGTGCTGGTAGCGCCGCCGCAGTCGCGGATCGGGCCGCTCAGCGAAACCGAACGCACCCTGCTGATCGCCGGTTCGCCCTTCAAAGGGCGCTACGACAAACCAGTCGATCGCGAGTCCGCCTATGAAATCTTGATGGGACGCAAAGGCCTCGCGCCTGATCCGCAGGCCATCCCGGAAAAACAGGAGCCAAGCTTGACCGACAAAGCCGGCGAATTCCTCGGCACAGCGGCGGGGCAGGCGCTGAAATCAGCGATGCGGCAAGCGGCGAACCAATTGGGCCGGCAGTTGGTGCGCGGGTTGATGGGCTCATTGCTGGGTGGGAGTAAAAAACGCTGAGCCTGGTCTTCCGCTATCTGCGGGATGAGATCAGTGGGAGCAGGATCTGTGGAAGCAAGACCTGTGGAAGCAGGACCTGTGGAAGCAGGACCCATGGAAGCAGGACCTATGGAAACAGGACCTGTGGGAGCAAGGCTTGCCCGCGAAGCCTTTAGCGGCCTCAAGTGCCTCTTCGCGAGCAAGCTTTGCTCCCACATTTAAAACGCGATCAAACCACCGAGCCAGGTCGGCTATCAGGCCGCCTCGGCGGGCTGTGGCGGTGGGCGTCCCGTCGGGAGGCTGAGTGGAGGTTCTGCGCAGTGGGCAACCCGGCAAGGATGCCGGGTTAGCTGCCGCCGGCCATGGATGGCCGATGGCAGCGGGCCCACGGAGCAGGACCGGAGCGAAGGCATGGCGAGCACTAGCGAGGCACCGGACGTCAGGGGCAAGAGCGCTTGGTTACTTGGCGCTCTTCCAAGTGACCCGCCGTAAGGGCGGAACCAATATCAGCCCTAACCGCAACAACGGATATGTACACCAACAAACCCTAAGCGCCTAAGACATGGCCATCGCCGGCAGGCCAGCTCTCACAGTGGACCGAGTACACCCTCCAGAATCCAGCAAAATTGAAGACCGCCTTCGCGAGCAAGCTCAGCTCCCACCTGGAACCAAGTACTCCCTAATGAATGCACGCCCAATTCCAGCCGAATTCAAATACAGTCTCGAGAATGCAGAATCCATTCCAGCCGAACTCAGGAATTGATGACCCCCTGGCAGCTCAGAATCCCCAACATTAAACATTCTTCATGTTTTGGGTTTGGCATGCGCCGCCAACCGCTCCAGCGCAGCGCGCAGATTCGGATCGCTGATCCCGTCGGCCGTGGCCTGAATGGTCGCCGCCGCATCGGTCGACAAATCCATGGTATGCCCCACCGCCCCCTGCGGAACCGTCGGCGGCTGCACCTTGAACAATATCCGCGTCAGACTCGCAAACTCATCAAACATCTGCAATTGCCGCTGCAGCCGCTTCTGCTGATAACGCAAGCGAGTGGCCCAATGGCCGTCGGTGACAATCAACAGCAGGCTACCTTCGCGCCACGACGCCACATGGCAATGCACGCGCGCGGCGGGCTGCAACTGGCTTTCCACCAGACGTTGTAAATGACCAAGGCGTTGAGCGTGGCTGAAGATGGCTTTCAGCGGTTTGGCTTCGCGAAGCAGAACGGCGGGTGCTCTGGCCGTAAGAGGGCGAAATGCCATGATCAGACACCTGAAGTAACAGAGCGGCCATGTTAGCAGAAAGCGCCGGATCCACCTGACCCATTGCTTTGCGCGCGCTTTACCCATTAAATCAACGAGTAACTTCTTCCGCGTGCGGCTTGAAGTTCGGCAAAAAGCCCCTATTTTAAGTGTGCCCCGTTACAG
>JALYPE010000851.1 GCA_030856525.1 Pseudomonadota bacterium
TTCTTGTGCATCGGTCGGGGATTAGCTGCCCGCTACCGTCATCCGCTCAATCAACACCGAACCGGTGCGGATATTGCTGCGTAGCTCCAGATCGTTACCCACTGCGACAATCTGCTTGAACATGTCGCGCATGTTGCCGGCAATTGTCACTTCCTGAACGGCAAACTGGATTTCGCCATTCTCGACCCAATAACCTGCAGCGCCCCGCGAGTAATCGCCGGTCACCATGTTCAAACCCTGCCCCATCAACTCCGTAACCAGCAGCCCGCGCCCCATACGCCGCAGCAACGCGGCTTGATCTTCATCGCCATGGGTGACGAACAGGTTGTGCACGCCGCCGGCGTTGGCGGTGCTCGGCATGCCCAGCTTTCGACCGGAATAGGTGCCGAGAATGTAAGAAACCAGTTCGCCCTTTTCGACAAAGGGTTTGGCGTACGTCGCCAGGCCATCGCCATCGAACGCCGAGCTGCCCATCGCACGCATCAAGTGTGGGCGCTCGTCGATGGTCAACCACTCCGGGAACAGCTTCTGCCCCAACGTCCCTTCAAGAAATGAGGACTTGCGATACAGGCTGCCGCCGGACACTGCCGACAGAAAACTGCCGAACAAACCGCCCGCCAGTTCAGCGGAAAACAGCACAGGCACTTCACAGGTCGGCACCGGACGTGCGCCCAGTCGGCTTGCTGCACGCTGGGCAGCACGCTGACCGATGATCACAGGGTCGGTCAGCAAATTGCCCTGGCGACTCACGTCGTACCAATAATCGCGCTGCATCTGGCCGTCGGCCTCGGCGATCATCACGCAGCTCAGGCTGTGGCGGGTGGAGGCGTAACCGCCAACAAAACCATGGCTGTTACCGTAAACACGGCAACCTTGATGAGTACTGAGGCTGGTGCCGTCGGCATTCTTGATGCGGCTATCGGCATCGAACGCGGCAGCTTCACAAAGCAAAGCCTTTTCGATGGCTTGCTCGGGGGTGATGTCCCATTCGTGGAACAGATCGAAGTCCTGCAGATCCTTGGCCATCAGCGCGGCATCGGCGAGGCCTGACGCTTCGTCTTCGGACGTGTGTTTGGCGATGGCCAGCGCGGCGGCAACAGTTTCGCGAATGGCGTCGGGGCCAGTGGCAGAGGTGCTCGCCGAGCCTTTGCGCTGGCCCACGTACAAGGTGATGCCAAAGCCCTGATCGCGATTGAATTCAACGGTTTCGACTTCGCGTTGGCGCACGGTCGTGGACAGGCCCTGCTCCAGCGACACCGCCACTTCACAGGCACTGGCACCCTGGCGCTTGGCTTCAGCGATGATCTGCTCGACTTGTTCCTGCAGTGCCGGCAACGCTTGTGGGCCGACGCTTTCAACTGCACTCATGCTGTTCTCCACTCAAATTCTGCTTTCGGTGATGGCCTTCGAGCGACCGGGCCGGACAAGCGGCCCCCGACTGGTTATCATGGCGGCGTTTCTTTGCGGACGGCCACCATGGTTGATTCTTACGACGACTCCCTCGATACGGGAGAAAAAAGCAAATCCCAGGTCAAACGCGAGCTGCATGCTCTGGTTGACCTCGGCGAACGCCTTACAACGCTCAAGCCTGACTTGCTGGCAAAACTGCCGTTGACCGACGCTTTGCGCCGGGCGCTGGGCGATGCCTCCAAGCACACCGCGAATATCGCGCGTAAGCGGCATCTCATGTTCATCGGCAAACTGATGCGCGATCAGGACACTGACGCCATTCTGACACTGCTCGATCAACTCGATGCCTCCACCCGGCAGTACAACGAACGTTTCCATGGCCTGGAACGCTGGCGCGATCGCTTGATCGCGGGCGACGATGCGGTCCTGGAGAAGTTCGTGCTCGATTACCCGGAGGCTGATCGTCAGCAGTTGCGCTCCCTGATCCGTCAGGCCCAGCACGAACTGGCGACCAACAAGCCGCCAGCTTCGAGCCGTAAAATCTTCAAATACATCCGTGAGCTGGACGAGTCTCAACGCGGTCTGCGTTAAGTCATCTCAGCCCTGTAGGAGCTGCCGAAGGCTGCTCCTACAGGGGATGTGTGTTTCTTACGATCCTGTGCCCCCCACAGTGATCGCATCAATCTTCAGCGTTGGCTGGCCGACACCCACCGGCACCGACTGCCCGTCTTTACCGCATGTGCCCACGCCGCTGTCCAGCGACAGGTCGTTGCCAACCATCGACACCTTGCTCATCGCTTCCGGCCCATTGCCGATCAACGTCGCACCTTTGACCGGGGCCGTGATCTTGCCGTCTTCGATCAGATACGCCTCACTGGTGGAAAACACGAACTTGCCGCTGGTGATGTCGACCTGACCGCCACCGAGGTTAGCGCAGTAGATACCCCTCTTCACCGAGGCGATGATTTCGGCCGGGTCGCTTTCGCCGGCGAGCATGTACGTGTTGGTCATGCGCGGCATCGGCAGGTGCGCATAGGATTCGCGCCGACCGTTACCGGTGCGGGCCACGCCCATCAGACGTGCGTTCAACTTGTCCTGCATGTAACCCTTGAGCACACCGTTTTCGATCAGCGTGGTGCATTCGGTCGGTGTGCCTTCGTCGTCGACGCTCAGCGAGCCCCGGCGACCGGCCAAGGTGCCGTCATCGACAATGGTGCAGAATCTGGAAGCAACCATCTCGCCCATACGGCCGCTGTACGCCGAGCTGCCCTTGCGATTGAAATCACCTTCGAGCCCGTGGCCGACCGCTTCGTGCAGCAGCACACCGGACCAGCCTGAACCCAACACCACCGGTAACGTACCGGCTGGCGCCGGAATGGCTTCCAGATTGACCAGCGCCTGACGTAACGCTTCACGGGCATAACCCATGGCGCGGTCGTCACTGAGAAAATAGCGGTAATCGGTCCGACCGCCGCCGCCATGGCCGCCGCGCTCGCGGCGACCATTCTGTTCGACGATCACGCTGACGTTGAAGCGCACCAAGGGCCGCACATCTGCCGCCAGGCCGCCGTCGGTGGAGGCCACAAGAATGCGCTCCCAGACCCCGGCCATGCTCACGGTGACCTGCTGAATACGCGGGTCCAGCGCACGGGTGGCCACGTCGATGCGTTTCAGCAGTTCGACTTTCTCGGCGCGGGTCATTACTTCCAGCGGATTGTCCGGCCCGTATAACTGGGCGACATCCTGAGTAGTGAACGCTTGCACGGAGCCGTTCTGCCCGGCACGGGAAATCGAGCGCGCCGCGCGGGCGGCAGCGCCGAGGGCTTCGAGCGTGATTGCATTGCTGTACGCGAAACCGGTTTTCTCACCGGACTGTGCGCGCACGCCAACGCCTTGGTCGAGGTTGAAACTGCCTTCCTTGACGATGCCATCTTCCAGTGCCCAGGACTCGGAAATCTGCCCTTGGAAATACAGGTCGGCGGCATCGATGCCCGGGCCGGCCAGATCGCCAAGCACGCCTTGCAGGCTCTCGATCGTTACGCCGCCGGGCGCCAAGAGGTGTTCACTGACAGAGGACAACAACTCGCTCATATGTTTTTACGCCTTAAATTCGTCGTTCCGGGCAGGCCGCTGTGCGCCCTGCGAGAAAAAGCGCCGGTGACTCGACACCGGCATCCGCGCCCTGATGGACGCCTGTTCACTGCAATCGCGTTCGGCCAGCAGCACGGCCTCGCCTTGATCCTGTTGCGCCAGCACTCGCCCCCATGGGTCGATGATTGCGGCATGTCCAAAAGTTTCGCGCGGCCCGGGATGAGTGCCACCCTGAGCGGCCGCGAGTACATAGCATTGGGTCTCGATGGCCCGCGCGCGGATCAGCACGTCCCAATGTGCCGCGCCGGTTACGGCTGTAAAGGCCGACGGGGCGGTAATCAACTCTGCACCGGCAGCACGCAATTCGCTGTAAAGCTCCGGGAAGCGCAGGTCGTAACACACGGTCAGCCCGACCCGACCGACGGGTGTATCCGCCACTACCACGCCACCGCCGAACGCATAGTCATCGGACTCACGGTAACGACCGCGCGCGTCGGCCACGTCGACATCGAACAGATGCAGCTTGTCGTAACGCGCGACGATTTCACCCTGATCGTTGATCAGCAACGAGCAGGCGTGCACCTTGGCCGTCGGCTGATCGACCGGCGGCAACGGCAAAGTACCCGCCACTATCCATAACCTGAGGTCGCGGGCGGCCTGTTTCAACCATGGCAGGATGGGTCCTTGACCAGCGGCTTCGGCTCGGCCGATGTCCGCGACGTCACGGCGGCCCATTGCGGCGAAGTTTTCCGGCAGCACGGCCAGCGTCGCGCCACCGGCGGCAGCCTGTTCGAGCAGATGACGGGCCCGGGCCAGATTGGCCGGCACATCACTCTGGCTGACCATTTGAATCACCGCAAAAGTCATGGTTTTTCCCTCGGAAGATCACCGATGTAGCAGCTGGCGAAGCCATGCTACTCCATCGGCTCGCTTCAAAAAGGTTTGTCGAAGGTGATTTTCGGCTCTTTCCACGGGCCTTTGACGGTGTACTTCACACTGGCGAAACGCGAGACGCGATCACCGATGAGCTTGTCGATAAGGAACAGCGCGCCGCCAATGGCCGGCGCGCCGACGATCAGCGCGGCAATCGGCAGGTTGTTGGTTACCGGCAAAGTCACCAGCAATTTAGCATCGACCTGATCTGCGACGAGATCCAGCGTACCGTCAAGCTCGATATTGCTCGACGGCCCGGTCAACCGAATCGGTTCTTTTGTGACGTAAACACCGTTGGTGGCGACCAGCAGCCCTTTGACCCGGTCATAGCTCAGGCCCTTGCCGAACAGGTCTGAGAAGTCCAGGCGCAAACGGCGTCCGATGGAATTGAAGTTCAACAGCCCGAAGACCCGCAACGCCCGCGCCCCGCCCTCGACTTCAACGAATTGTCCTTTATTCAGGGACGCATCGAGCGTGCCGGAGAAACGCTTGGTCGCCACCCAGGCCGGAGAGCCGGG
Source organism: Pseudomonadota bacterium (assembly GCA_030856525.1). Lineage (GTDB taxonomy): Bacteria > Pseudomonadota > Gammaproteobacteria > Pseudomonadales > Pseudomonadaceae > Aquipseudomonas. The sequence goes on from JALYPE010000851.1 coordinate 4,953, forward strand.
CCAGCGT